>CASFQF010000054.1 GCA_949296635.1 uncultured Alistipes sp.
TCGACGAGATGACCATCGAGACCGAATAGCATTTCAGCCGTAAAGAACAATATTTTTTATTAAAAAATTTGGTGATAAGAAAATATTGCTATCTTTGCGCACCCGTAAAGTGCGGGATGGATTACATAACAAGTATTAACTAAACGTAACAAGATGGATTCAAGAAGTTACAAGACTATCTCGTTGAACGCCGGCACGGTCCAGAAGGAGTGGTACGTGATCGACGCCACCAACGAGGTACTGGGACGTCTTGCATCGCAGGTGGCCAAGATCCTCCGAGGCAAGAACAAGCCCGGCTACACACCTCACGCCGATTGCGGTGACTATGTCATCGTGATCAACGCCGAGAAGGTGAAGCTCACGGGCAACAAAATGACCGACAAGGTCTACACTCGACACACGGGATACCCGGGCGGACAGCGTTTCGCTACTCCGGCCGACTATCTGGGCAAACGCCCCGAGTTCGTGATCGAGCACGCGGTAAAGGGTATGCTCCCCAAGACCCGTCTGGGCGAGGCTATCCTCAAGAATCTGAAGGTTTATGCCGGCGCCGAGCATCCGCACGCCGCACAGACCCCCAAGGAAATTAAGTTAAACGAGATTAAGTAGCAGAGTATGGAAGTTGTAAACACCGTAGGTCGCCGTAAGGCAGCTGTCGCTCGCGTATACGTGAAGCCGGGTAATGGTAAGATTACAATCAACCACAAGGAGCTCGAGGTCTATTTCCCCCTGAACATTCTCCAGTACGAGGTGAAGCAGCCGCTTATGGTCACCGACACGCTGGGCAGCTACGACGTTGAGATCAACCTCGACGGCGGCGGTATCAAGGGACAGGCCGAGGCCGCTCGCATGGGTATCGCTCGCGCACTGTGCGAGATCGATGCGGAGTTCCGTTCGGTACTGAAGAAGAACGGATTCCTCACCCGTGACTCACGCGAGGTTGAGCGTAAGAAGCCGGGTCAACCGGGCGCACGCCGCAAGTTCCAGTTCAGTAAGCGTTAAACCTTACACGACCTGAAAATTCGGCTTGGCACGACGCGGGTTCCAAATCTGTGGGACTGCCTCCAATATATATAAGGTATTACCGGCAGGTTGCCCCGTCGCGGAAAACTTTCGGGACCGGCCGCAGGGCCACTACCGCGGAAGTTGAAGTAAAGAGAATAGAAAATTAAAAACAGAAACAAAAAATGTCACGTACAGATTTCAATACATTGTTGGATGCAGGCGTTCACTTCGGTCACCTGAAGCGCAAGTGGAACCCCAAAATGGCTCCCTACATCTTCATGGAGAAGAATGGCATCCATATCATAGATCTCCACAAGACCGTGGTTAAGCTCGATGAGGCTGCCGCCGCATTGAAGCAGATCGCCAAGAGCGGCCGCCGCGTGCTGTTCGTTGCCACGAAGAAGCAGGCCAAGGAGATCGTAGCCGAAAAGGTTGCAACCGTCGGCATGCCCTACGTTACGGAGCGTTGGGCCGGCGGTATGCTTACAAACTTCCCCACGATACGTAAAGCCGTCAAGAAAATGGCCACCATCGACAAGATGCTGGGTGACGGCACTTTCGACAACTTCTCGAAGCGCGAGAAGCTCCAGATAGCACGTCAGCGCGCCAAGCTGGAGAAGAACCTCGGCTCTATTGCCGACCTTACGCGCCTTCCGGCCGCACTGTTCGTCATCGACGTGCAGAAGGAGGCCAATGCCGTCAAGGAGGCCAAGCGATTGAGCATCCCCGTATTTGCCATGGTTGATACTTGTTGTGATCCGACAGACATAGATTACGTTATTCCGGCAAATGACGATGCTGCAAAATCTATCGCTACCATCCTCGATGTAGTGTGCGCGGCTATCGCCGAGGGCACCGAGGAGCGCAAGCTCGAGAAGGAGAAGGAGGCACAGGAGGCAGAGGCTGCCGCTCCCGTAAGGAAGGAGGGCAAGCCCCGCATCAAGAAGGCTGTTCGCGCCGCTGTCGACGCCGAGGAGGCGACCGTGGCCGAGGTGGTTGCCGCCACCGAGACCGCTGAAGCCGATAAGGTCGAGGCGCCTGCCGAGGCAGAGTAGCGACGGCGTCGCCGAAGTCAGTTTTTAACATTTAAACAGAAACGAAAAACTATGGAAATAAAAGCAGCAGATGTAATGAAGCTCCGCAAGATGACGGGCGCAGGCATGATGGACTGCAAGAAGGCTCTCATCGAGGCGGAGGGCGATTACGAGCGCGCCAAGGATATTATCCGCGAGAAGGGCAAGCTGGTTGTCAGCAAGCGTGCCGACCGCAGCGCCACCGAGGGTGTTGTCGTAACGAAGATCGAGGGTACGAAGGCATATCTTCTGTGCCTTGCATGCGAGACCGACTTCGTAGCCCAGAATGCCGAGTTTGCAGCTTCGGCAAATGCCATCCTCGACATTGCCGTGAAGAACGACGCCGCCGACATGGCCGCTTTGCTTGCCATCAAGAACGACGAGGGTCGCACCGTTGAGGAGATGGTGACCGAGAAGTCGGGTCAGACGGGCGAGAAGGTCGAGCTGGCATACTACGGCCGTATCGAGGCTCCCTATTGCAACGCATACGTTCACTTCAACAAGAAGCTCGGTACGATTCTGGGCTTCAACAAGGAGGTTTCGGAGGAGGTTGCGCACACCGTTGCCATGCAGGCTACGGCCATGGCTCCCATTTCGATCGATGAGGCCGACTGCCCCGCCGAGACCGTTGCCCATGAGAAGGCTATCGCGTTGGAGCAGATGAAGCAGGATCCCAAGAACGCCAACAAGCCCGAGGCTATTCTGGAGAAGATCGCCGAGGGCAAGATGCGCAAGTTCTTCGAGGAGAACACGCTTCTGAACCAGATTCTGGTAGGTGAGAAGATCACGATCCGCGACTATATCAAGAATGCAGACAAGGATGCTACGGTAGTTGCTTACAAGCGTTTCGCTTTGGAGGCATAATCAGTACGATAGATTTATACGGGAAGTCCCCTCGCTACGGCGTGGGGATTTTTTTTGTATTGCCGTTGGTGGCGTGGGGGTGGTGTGCGGGAAGGGCGTTTTACAGCGTTATCGACAATTTGCGAAAAAAACTGTGGATAGGGGAACGCGGGAAGGAATTTTTTTGTATCTTTATATCCGATTGCAGTATGGTGGTTTATTGCGTGTGTATGTATGTGACGGCATGACAGGTATGGGTTGTCCCGAATGGGAGGTTCAGGTGTCGCGTCCATCGCCGGCGTCAGCACAGCAACAGCTATCAGATGCATCGACAAATATTTATATTAATACAAACTTATTAAAATTCAAACCAACAATGAAAAGAAGATCCGAATTTGTGGGGGGGGGAAATATTCCGCTCCTGTGTGTGAAGTAGTAGCTGTCAGTACCGAAAAAGGGCTTTGCCTCTCTTCTCCCGTCAGTGGTTCGCTCGAAGGCTGGATAGAAGACGATTTCGAGTGGTAAAATTATTGCTTGCAGAGTTTTTATTGCTTTACGTGAATCCGAGCCTTAATGCATAGCCTCGGTGGCGTAGTGTTAAATGCCGGTTCCCGATTATCGGCTGGCGGTGTGCCGCGTAAGCATGCCGTCGGTTTATGCCGGAGTCAGCGAAATGATCTTTTCCATGCGGCTTTTGCCGTAAGTGGTGCCGTGTAGGGCTGTTGCCAATATGCCATGTGGATGTGCGGAGCGTGATACGGCATTGTGGTTTTCCCCTCGCGTATAGGGCCCTGCCCTGTGACGCGAGGGGATGTTTGTATCATTATGGATGGAATAACTGTTCTGTAATGGTATTTCCTATGGTTGTGGGGGAAGAATTATACGTTGGTGGGCTTTGGTTATCCGTCGGGATTTTGTAACTTTGTTTTTGACTTGTAATGTTTTTTATCCAAAACGAAATAGCCGTATGACCCTGAAAGATCTGGAACCGCGTCGGGTGTGGATGGAGTTCGATGCCATAACCCGTGTGCCTCGCCCGTCGAAGCGCGAAGGCCGAATTATAGAGTATCTCGTCGATTTCGCCCGCAGTCACGGCCTCGAATGGGCGCGTGACGATGCCGGCAACGTGGTGATGCGCATACCCGCAGCGGCGGGTTGCGAGGCGGGTCCCGCCGTGACGCTGCAGTCGCATATGGACATGGTGTGCGAGAAGCGCGGGGACGTGGAGTTCGATTTCGACAATGATCCGATACGCACGTGCGTCGAGGATGGCTGGGTGCGTGCCGAAGGCACGACGCTGGGTGCCGACTGCGGTATAGGCATGGCGGCGGCGCTGGCGCTGCTGCTGGATCCTCCTGCAGGGCACGGGCCTCTGGAGGCATTGTTTACGGTCGACGAGGAGACGGGGCTCACGGGAGCTTTCAACCTCGGAGAGGGTATGATAGGCGGCAAGTACCTTATAAACCTCGATTCGGAGGACGAGGGCGAGATATTCATCGGTTGTGCGGGCGGTGTCGATACGGTCGCCGCACTGCCGTGCAGGAGGGAACCCGCGCCTGCGGGATATGCGTTTTATCGTTTTGATGCGGCCGACCTGTTGGGCGGGCACTCGGGCGACGACATAGACAAGGGCCGCGCCAACTCGGTGAAGGTGGCGGCGCGTTTCGTGGCGGCCGCAACGGAAGGGTGCGGGGCGCGTCTTGCCTCGATCGGGGGCGGCAACCTGCGCAATGCTATCCCGCGCGAGTCGTATGCCGTAGTGGGTGTACCCGCAGGCCGTGGGGATGATCTGAAGGCCCTGTTCGACAGCTTTGCCGCCGAGATCAAGGCCGAGTTCCATGCGGCGGAGCCGCGCATGCGACTGTCGCTGGCGGTTGCGGAGACCCCCGAAACCGTATTCTGCGAGGCATCGCAGCGGGCGTTGACGGATGCCCTGATGGGTGTTGCGTGCGGCGTGCTGGCTATGTCGCAGACGGTGAAGGGGCTGGTGGAGACATCGACGAATCTGGCCTCGGTGAAGGAGGAGGATGGCGGACTTGTGGTCATAACGACCTCGCAGCGTTCTTCGGTCGACAGCGCCAAGGAGTATGCCAAGCGTATGGTTGCGTCCGTGTTCCGGCTTGCGGGTGCCGAGGTGAGGCATTCGGACGGCTACCCGGGGTGGGCGCCCGATCCCGAGTCGGCGTTGCTGCGGCGTACCGTGGAGAGCTACCGTACGCTGTTCGGCTGCGAGCCGAAGGTGCGGGCGATACACGCTGGTCTGGAGTGCGGCCTCTTCCTCGAGAAATACCCGCATCTGGAGATGGTGTCGTTCGGCCCTACGATGCGCGGCGTGCATTCTCCCGACGAGCGGTTGGAGATCGCATCGGTGGAGAGGTTCTGGCGCCTGTTGCGCGAGGTGGTTGCGGCCGTGGCACGGGAGTAGCGCGGCGGCCGGTAAGATTGTATAAACGGAAAGGAGTTCGATATGGATAAAAATATTGTAGTGCGTGTCGGCGCCGCCGTTGCGGTGCGTTTGTTCCGCCGTGCGGCGGTTTTTGCCGTCGTGGCTGCTGCTGCGGTAATGACGGCATGCGGCGATGACGGGCGTGTGAAGATCGTGGGGCTGCGTTGCGAGTATGCCGACGAGCCGCTGGCGATAGACGGCGACAGTGTACGGTTCACGTGGAGGTATGAGAGCGACGACCCCGTCGCCTCGTTCCGTCAGCGCAAGGTCGAGGTGCGTATCGCCGCGGACGAGGCATCGCTGGCGGATGACGCGATGTGTGTGGCGACGAGCGGCCGTGTGCGGGGCGGGCAGATGGTGGTGATGCCCACCGACAGTCTCGAGGCCGAGAGACGTTACTGCTGGCAGGTGCGCGGATACAACGCCCTCGGCATCGAGACGGCGGTATCGCCCGTGGCGTGGTTCTCGACGGCGAAGCTGCACGGCGCGGAGTGGAGCGCAAAGTGGATAACCGACGCCTTCGACAAGGACTACGAGCCTGCGCCGATGTTCCGCAAGCGTTTCCGCCTGAACGGCAAGGTGGCGCGCGCGTCGCTATATATCTCTGCGGCGGGGTATTACGATGCGGCGATAAACGGCAGCCGCGTGTCGGACGATTGGCTTAACCCGGGATATACGCACTATGACAGGCGCAATCTCTATATGGTGCATGATGTGACCGGCCTTCTGCAGGAGGGCGGCAACGTCATCACCGCCACGCTGGGCAACGGTTTCTACAACGAATATTCTGGTATGGCCGTATGGCAGTTCGAATCGGCGCGCTGGCGCAACCGCCCGCGCATGATATGCGAACTACATGTGGAGTATGCGGACGGCCGCACGCAGAAGGTCCTGTCCAATTCGACGTGGCGTACGACTACGGGCCCCGTGCGCGGCAACGTGATATATGCCGGCGACATAATCGACGCGCGGTGCGAGGTGGAGGGGTGGAACGATCCTGCGATGGACGACAGCGCCTATCCCGCCGCCGTGGTGTGCGAGGCCCCGTCGCCGCTTTTGGTGGCGCAGCAGATGCCCCCGATACGCGAGAGCGAGACGTGCGAGCCGGTGTCGGTGCGGTGGTTGTCGGATACGGTGTATGTCTTCAGCTTCGCCCGCAACATGACGGGCGTATGTACGCTGCGCGTGCGCGGCGAGGCCGGTACGCGCATCACGATGGAGCATGGCGAGCTGCTGCGCGACGACGGTACGGTCGAGATGCACAACATAGACTTCCACTCGCACCCTGTACGCGATTATTCATTGCAGCGCGACATATTCTACCTGCGCGGAGACGGCGAAATGGAGAGTTTTACGCCCCGCTTCCACTATAACGGATTCCAATACGTTACGGTGAAGTCCGACCGTCCCGTCGAGCTCGACCGCAGCAGCCTGACCGCGCATTTCCTGCATACCGACGTACAGTCGGTGGGCGACTTCCGTTCGTCGAACGAACTGCTGAACAGCCTGTGGCAGGCGGTGCGCCGCTCGTACCTCTGCAATCTGCAGGGCATCCCGACCGACTGCCCGCACCGCGAGAAGAACGGCTGGACGGCCGACGCGCACGTGAGCATCGACATAGGCCTTACGAACTACGACGCCATCACGGTCTATGAGAAGTGGATCGACGACATCGTGGACAACCAGCGCGGGGACGGCTCGATTTCGGGCATCATACCGAGCGCGGGGTGGGGTTACGACGACTGGATCGGCCCCGTGTGGGATGCCGCCATGTTCATAATCCCCAATGCATTGTATAATTACTACGGCGACGTGCGTGCCATCGAGAAGATATACCCCGCGGCGGAAAGGTATCTGGAGTACCTTGCCGCGCGCGAAAACGGGGAGGGTACCGTCACCTACGGCCTTGGCGACTGGTGCTTCTACAAGACGCAGACACCGTCGGACTTTACCACCACCTGTTTCTATTACTACGACCAGAAGCTGATGGCGCGGTTTGCGGCCCTTACGGGGCGCGACGGCTCGAAATACGAGGCGAAGGCCGCGGCCCTGCGCGAACTGATCAATACGAAATACCTCGATCCGGAGACGGGTGTCTATTCTATCGGCCGCGTCACGGCACAGGCGGTGCCGCTGGCGCTGGGCATTGTGCCCGAAAAGCTGGAGCCGAAGGTCGCCGCACGTCTCAACGACGTGGTTGTCGAAGACGGCTATACGTGCGACTTCGGCCTTCTGGGCAGCCGCTATGCGCTGCGCATGCTGGTCAAGTACGGCTATGTCGAGACGGCATACCGTCTGGCGACGCAGACGCGCCGCCCGTCGTGGGGCAACTGGATCGTCGAGGGCTTCACCACGCCCCTCGAGACGTGGGCCCTGCGCGAGAACTTCTCCGACTCGTCGGCCAACCATGTCTTCTTCGGCGACATCGCGGCATGGATGCAGAGCGACATCGCCGGTATAAACTACGACGAGTCGAAGCCCGGCTTTGAGAACATAGTCATCAGTCCGCACTTCCCCGCCGAGATGGAGTGGGCCGAGGCGTCGTACCACTCGGTGCGCGGTGTGGTGCGCTCGGCATGGCACCGCAGCCGCAACCATATAATCCTCGAGGTGACCATACCTCTCAATACCACCGCCACGATCTACACCGACGGCGTGTACAAGATCAAGGGCAACGGTTCGACGTACCGTTTCGTGGTGAACGAGCGTGCCGCCGAGAAGTCGGCACGTAACGATGGCGGTCGCAAGTGATGGTGCGGTGGCTTATAATGGCAACACTTGCGGCCTTGGCCGCAGGGACGGTTGCGGCCGGCGTCGTGCATAAGGCTGCCGCGGGAGCCGGTACATTCGCATGCGTCACCGCCGCGGAAGAGGGCTGTGAGGACGCAGTGGGCGAAAATGCAGACTCTCTGGCGGGTGTGTATATCAACATGTCGGACTGGTTCTCGCTTCGGCGTCTCGTGGAGGGGCGCCGCGATGACCTGTCTCCATTTATGGCTTGCTTCTCCGATGCCTTGCTGTGCAGTTGGTCGAACCGTCCCGAAGAGGCGTGCGATGCCATCGGGCGTTTGCTTTCGGAGTACTGTGCCTATATCGACGGTGTGAACCGCGTGGCGATGACCATGCTGCTTGCGATGAATCTCGAAAAGTCGGGCCGATGCGCCGATGCTGCCGCCGTGGCTGGAAATATGGCCGGTGTGTCAGATGGGGCGGTTACGGAGGATTATGCCGCGGAACTGCGCCGTATGGAGGCCCGATACAGGGAACTTGCGCGTTATGACCTGTATGCACGGTCGGGCAGGGCTGAGGCCGAGATGCCGTTTCGCGTAGCGGATGTCAGGGATGGTGGCGTCCGCATGATCGAGATCGACGGGCGACTGAACGGCCGCAGGATAGGCTGCTTGTTCGATACGGGGGCAGGGGTTAACGTCGTTACGCCGCGTGTGGCCGAGGAGTACGGTATGGATATGCTCGATGCCGAAGTTGCGGCAGAGGGGGTGGATGTCGGCATGGGGCGTATCGCCGTGGCACGCGAGCTGGTGCTCGGGGGCGTACGGTTCAGGAATGTGCCGTTCTATGTGCTCGACATGAGTACGGGCAACGAGAAGGCCGATGCCCTGTTGACAACGATCGACGCAGTGGTCGGTGTCCCGATCATGGAACGGCTCGGATGCATCGAGATAGATTTCGGGCGCGGACGCATGAAGGTCGGCGGGACTCTGCCGGATGCCGGAGCGGCAGGGTGTGTGCCGATGCATGCGGCGGACAACGTGCTGCATATCGAAGTTGAGCGGTCGGGTGCAAGGATGCCTTTCGCGTTGGATACGGGCAGCTGCTCGAGCCATTTCGACGGGCGCTACTATGTCGAGAACAGGGATTTTGTAGACATAGCCGCACGGCGGGATACGGTCTCCTTGGCCGGGTTCGGCGGTACGGCGACGGTCGCGGCGGCCGTGTTGCCGCGAGCCTGTTTCGATGTGGGCGGCCGCAGGTGTTGTTTCCGCCGTATGGCGGTCTATCTGCCGAAGGATGCTGCCGGCGATGCCGATGTCGATTATGGGGTGTTCGGTATAGATCTGCTGTTACGCTTCGACCGCGTATGGATAGATATGAAATCGATGCGTCTGGGTGTGGGAACGCTCCTTCCCGAGGCGTCGGAGATTTAAGGACGGCTGTCGTATGAATGAATCCGGCTCCCCATGCGGGGAGCCGGATTGTCGTTTCATTCATTTCGTAAAGCGGGTTGAACCTTTGCCGCCGCGTCATGCCACGCGCAGCGTTATGCGGTCGTTGCCGTCACTGTCGACGGTGACACTGCCGCCGGCGCGCAGCTTGCCGTCGATGATGAGCGTCGAGATAGGGTCCTCGACCTCGTCGAGCAGCGTGCGCCGCAGGGCCCGCGCACCGTAGCGCGACTCGTATCCCATGACGGCCAGACAGTGGCGCGCCTCGGGCGTGACGGTCACCTCGTACCCCAACTGCCGCGTGCGCGAGAGCATGCCGTCGAGCTCCAGATCGACGATGCGCTCCACGTCGTCGACAGTGAGCTTGCGGAAATATATTATGTCGTCGATACGGTTGAGGAACTCGGGCGCGAATGTCCGCTCCAGCGCCTTGCGGTATTCCGTTTCGGGTGCGGCAGTGATGTTGGCATCCTTCGACAGGGTGTTGTATCCTACCTGCGAGCTCTTCTCGGCCGCGGCGCGCGAGCCGACGTTCGATGTCATTATTATCACCGTGTTGCGGAAGTCGACGGTGCGTCCTGCGCCGTCGGTGAGGCGCCCCTCGTCGAATATCTGCAGCATCGTGTTGAAGACGTCGGGGTGTGCCTTCTCGATCTCGTCGAAGAGTACGACGGCGTAGGGCTGGCGCCGTACGGCCTCGGTGAGCTGGCCGCCCTCGCCGTAACCGACATATCCCGGGGGCGATCCGATGAGGCGGGCGACGTTGTGCTTTTCGCCGTATTCCGACATATCGATACGGATCAGCCCGCGGCGTGTGTCGAAAAGCCATTGCGACAGCTCCTTGGCCAGCAGGGTCTTGCCCACGCCCGTGGGGCCCACGAAGAGGAATACCCCTATCGGGCGGCCGGTATCCTTCAGCCCTGCGCGCGAGCGGCGCAGTGACCGCGATATGCGTTCCACGGCCTCCGTCTGCCCGATGACGCGCCCCTGCAGGTAGCCGTCCAGCGACCGCAGGCGCTCCGCCTCGCTGTTCGAGATGCGGTCGGCGGGGATGCCCGTCATGTCGGTTATCACACGTTCGACATCGGCGGCTTCGATTACGGCGGGATTGCTCTGCATGTCGCGGTGCCACGCCGCGCGCTGTTCGTTGAGGCGCGACTTGAGTGCCAGCTCGCGCAGGCGTGCCGTGGCGGCTTTCTCGTATATCAGGGCCGAGACGGCCTCGCGGCGTTCGCGCGAGGCGGCGTTCATCTGGCGTTCGGTCTCGCGGATGGCTTCGGGTTCGTGCGCCGTGAGTACGTGCCTGCGGGCGCCCGCCTCGTCCATGGCGTCGATCGCCTTGTCGGGGAAGTGGCGGTCGGTGACATACCGCTCGGTCAGGGTGACGCATGCGTGCAGCGCCTCCTCCGAATATCGTACGTTGTGGTAGCGTTCGTAGTATGGCGCTATGTTGCGGAGGATCTCGAGCGTCTGTGCCGCCGACGTGGGTTCTATGATCACCTTCTGAAAACGGCGTTCGAGTGCCGCGTCGCTCTCGATGTTTTCGCGGAACTCGTCGAGGGTGGTGGCTCCGATGGTCTGCAACTCTCCGCGTGCGAGTGCCGGCTTGAGTATGTTGGCCGTGTCGAGGCTGCCCTGCGTGGCGCCGGCACCGACGATGGTGTGTATCTCGTCGATGAAGATGATGGTGTCGTTACGCCGGCGCAGTTCGTCGAGCAGCTGCTGCATGCGCTCCTCGAATTCGCCGCGGAACTTGGTCCCCGCGACGAGCGACGCCACGTCGAGCGAATATATCGTTTTGCTGCGTATGGTACACGGCACCTCGCCCGAGGCTATGCGCAGGGCGAGCCCCTCGACGATGGCGCTCTTGCCTACGCCCGCCTCGCCGATGAGGATGGGGTTGTTCTTCTTGCGGCGCGAGAGTATCTGTATGACACGCTCGATCTCCGTCTCGCGTCCCACTACGGGGTCTATGCGGCCGTCGCGCGCCTGCTGCGTGAGGTCTGTGCCGAACTTGTCGAGCATGGTGCCTGCGGCGGGCTTGCCCTCGTCGTCATTGAGGTCTACCACGCGCAGGCGTATGGCCGAGGGCTCCTCGAGCGGGGCGGTCAGCTCGTCGATGGTAGAGGCCATTGTCTGTGCGTTCACACCGTAGAGGGCCAGCACCTGCGAGGTGGCTGTGGTCGTGTCGCGCAATATGTCGAGCAGGGCGTGTGCCGTGGATATGCTGCGCACGGCCTCGCACGTTGACAGCAGGTGCTCCCGGTACTCCTTGTAGAAGGTCTCGGGCAGTGATTTCTCGTCCTGCGGCTGGCTCTTTACGAGGTTCTCGATCCGCAGCGGCAGCTGGAACATCTCCCAGTCCTTGAGCCGTGACGCGAGGGCGCGATAACCCATCGACCCGTCCTCGCGCAGTATCTCGAGCGCGAGGCGGTCCTTATATGATTGCCGTATGTCGGCCTTTGTCGTATCGAACGTGACGCGGGCGAATACGGCTTCCAAGGTTTTCGAAATCTTAGTATCCATAAGTGTCCGTTTTGTCGTTTTTTGGCAGTATAACGTAAAAACACAATGCGATATTATGTTAAATAAAATGCCCGATATATATCGTGTTGACCGTCAGTATGGTTGTGTGTGAATGTTTTTCGGCGGCGGCAGCAGAGGCCGCTTGAGCAGCAGCCCGTGCGGCTGCCGCGCCTTTGGAAACTGGTTGGGCAACCAGCGGAAAGGGGTATAAAAAAAGAAAAGCCGTAATAAGGATATATTTTTTCATCTCTATTAATGTAATATAAGAAAAGCGTGTAAACAAGGGACAAAAGACCTATTTTAGAAATAGGGCTTTTAACAGAGGCGGGTTTCTTTGGCGGCGGCGGCGGTTAAAAGATCTGTCGGATTGATTTTGATTTGCAGTCCGCGCAGTCCTGCACTCACAAAAATATAGTCCCATAAGATGCAATCTTCGTGAAGGTAGGTGGGGAAGTGTTTTTTCATCCCCAGCGGGCTGCTGCCGCCGCGCATATAACCCGTTACGGGCACGAGTTCCTTTACGTGCAGCATTTCGCAGGATTTATTTCCGCTGGCGCGGGCGGCGGCTTTCATATCCAG
>CASFQF010000055.1 GCA_949296635.1 uncultured Alistipes sp.
CTCCCTGCTCTCTCCGGCGCCGGTGTCGTCGTCCGTGTCCGGAACACGGGTATTCCCGATATTGTCCTTCGGGATGCCGTTAACCTTGTCCGTGGCGGGTCGTGTGCCCGATTCGGCTGCCGTTACGGCGCGGCGGCCGTCTTGCCGGACCGCGGGTACAGCGGCGGCGGTGCGGCTGTCGTTGCTGCCGTGTTCCGTCGCGGCGGCCTCCGTGTGCGGGGTTACGGCTGCAATGGGGGCGGCAGGGGCGTCGGCGGCGGGCACGGCCTTGCGCAGAGAGTCCGCGGGACCGTTGTCGCGTAACAGCATTGTCCCCGAGGTGAGGATTACGGCAACGGCTGCAGCCGCAGCAACGGCGCGGCGCACCCATAACGGTATGAGAGGCCTGTGTGTCGTGCTGTCTGTGTCATGGGGATCACCGTCGCCTTCCGCATTTCCGGCGTCGGCAGTATCCGGCATGTCGAGGTGCCGGATTATGTCATCCCACAACCCGTCGGGGGCGTCGGTCTCGAAGCCGGCAAGGCGGTCGCGTATGCCGTGCATCCAATCATCTTCGTTATGCCTCTGCTCTTTCATCGTGATGCGGCGTTTGCGGTTATGTACACTTTTATCTTATCGGCCAGCAAAGCCTTGGCCCGATGCAGCTGCGAGGCCGAGGTGCTCTCGCTTATGTCGAGCAGCGCGGCTATCTCCTTATGGCTCTTTTGCTCCATGACATAGAGGTTGAATACGGTACGGTATCCCGACGGCAGACTGCGGATCATCGCGTGCAGCGCCTCGGCGGGAATATCCTCGGACAGAGGCTCTTCGTCGGCGGTATTCAGTTGTTCCTGTTTCAGTTCGACCGTGTCGAGGCGTTGGCCGCGGCGTATATGTTTCAGTGCCTCGTTTACGACGATGCGCGACATCCAAGCCCTAAAAGACCCTTCGCCCCTGTATTCGAAACGGCGGAGTGAGGAGAAGATCCGCAGGAACGCCTCCTGCATGACATCCTTCACGTCGTCGTCGCACGCTATGTAACGCGAACATACGGCTGTCAGGTACCTCACATGGCGGCAGTACAACGATTTCATGGCCGTTGTATCGCCGCTCTGTGCAAGGCGGAGGATCTGTTCTTCGTTCGGTGTCGCGTTGTTTGTCATCTCTGCGTCGTCGCTGTGCCGCGCTTGCGCGGCAGGATGCGGCGCAGAACACCGGTGGTACTTCGCCGCATCCGTACGGCGGCCGATACCGGCCGCCGGCATATAAACGTATTTTTGCCTCGGTTGTTGTATGCGGCCGGTACTCTACGTGTTATTCGACATATCGGCTGTAGGCGACGCTTGCGGGGTCGAGTTCGCCGCTGTCCGTGCCGCCGCCGTCGGTATCGCCGTCACCGCTCTCCGTGCCGCCATCTGCGGGGCGCAGGCGCAGCGTGAATTCCGTGTTCTTGTATCCCGAGAACGAACGCCAATTGAGCCTGATGGTGACCTTGTCTCCCTCACTGCGCGGCAGGTCGTTGAGGTTGAAGGCTATGAGCGCATCGCCCATCTCGCCGTAGACGTCGCCGTTGGCGTCGTGGTGCAGGTCGAACTCATAGGGGTTCTCGGGGTTGACGCCCTCGACGAGGTTGATGACGTGGGGCGTGCAGCGCTGTCCCCAGCGGGTGCGTATGCGCAGCGTGAGATAGCCGTCCTCGGCCACGGTGACCCAGTCGCGTACGATCTCGATGGGGTCGTTGCCGTACTCGACCACATTATTCTCCTCGCCCAGATCCGCGACGGGACGCTTGGTGCGGATGCTGTCGATCCAATTGACGTGGACGTTGGCGTATGCCGTACGTGTATCCTTCTCCGATGCGTTGACGGTGTAGTTGACCAGAGCGCGCACCTCCTTGTCCCCGAAGGGCGACTCGCTCATGTTCTCGGGGTAGAGGACCGAGAAGTCGTCGAGCTGCATGAAGAACGTGCCGTCGGCCTGCGGGCGTACCGTTACCAGAGCCGTGGGGCGCAGGTATCCGTAGTCGTAGTATTCGTTGTCGTTGCACGAATGGAGCGCCAAGGCCGATATGGCGATACTGATGGCGCAGATAAACAATTTTATGCTTTTCATAATTTCCGAGTTTTTGGGTTTGTTCTATACGTTAAATCGCGCGGGGAGCGGAATCTTGCATCGGCGGCGGTGTTTTTTTCCGTTTTTTTCGTATATTGCAGATCGGTTGCATCCGAACTGCTGCATGTATGCCGTATCGGAGGCGGCATGTAAAGTATAAAAAAGGTATTTATGCGAAGGATATTTATAGTATCTGCGCTCCTCGCCGTGGTTGTGTTGATGGCGGGGTGCGGTAAAACGGAGACAGACGATGGCGTCAAGATTGTGGATCCCGATGCCGAGCCCCCCGCCATCGAGCGGTTCTGGTTCGACACGCGCAACAACCCGGGCATGCCGTCCAATCTGACATGCCGTATAGATGCCGTAAACCATGTCATCACCGGTACGATCGAGGGTTCGACGCCTCTGGTCGAAGGATCGTGCACGCTCACGCCCACTTTTACCCTGCCCGATGACCAGACCGCATATGTGAACGGTGTCAGGCAGTGGAGCGGTGTCTCGCGTGTCGATTTCAGCAAGCCCGTGACGTACCGTGTGGAGAATGTCAACGGTGAGGCTGTCGAGTATGTGGTCGAACTCGACTTCCCCTTCACGGGGCTGCCTGTGGTCTCGATCAGGACGTCGAGCGGCATGCCCATAACGAGCAAGGATGATTGGCGCAAGGCTACTATAGCCATAGACGGCGGGGGCGAGTACGACGATCTGGCCACTGCCGACATAGAGATCGCGGGCCGCGGCAACTCGACATGGGGCTATCCCAAGAAACCGTATAAGTTCAAGTTCGAGAAACGCACCGAGGTGCTCGGCATGCCCGAACACAAACGGTGGGTGTTGCTGGCGAACTATATCGACCGCACGCTGCTGCGCAACGATGTGGCCTTCTATCTGGGGCAGCGCAGTGCGCTGGCGTGGACGCCGCACGGGGTCTTTGTCGAGTTGTTCGTGAACGGCGAGCACAAGGGCTGCTATTACCTGTGCGAGCAGATACGTATAGATGAGAATCGCCTCGCCATAAACGAGATGCCGCCTTATGCGGAGATGGCCGAGGGAGACGATATTTCTGGCGGATATATCCTCGAGCTGGATACCTATTACGACGAGGTGAACAAATTCCGGTCGGCGGTGAGGGATTTTCCGGTGAATATCAATACACCGGACGCCGACGACATAGGCTCGCCGCAGTTCACGTATATACGCAACTATTTCAACGAGGCCGAAAGGGTGCTTTACAGCGACGACTGGCTCGATCCGGAAAAGGGGTACAAGAATTATATCGACATCCTCTCCTTCGCTGACATATACCTTATATCGGAGCTGATATACCATTATGAATGGTTCCACCCGAAGAGTACCTATATTTACAAGGACCGCGGCGGCAAACTATGCGCCGGCCCCATGTGGGATTACGATTGGCTCACCTTCACGCAGAATTCGGGATGGCATTGCCGCAACTACCTGTGGTATCCGCGCCTGTTCGAGGACCCCGAGTTCCGCGCGCTGCTCAAGACGCGGTGGCAGACTCTCTATCCCGTCTTTGCGGCAACAGGCATCTATATCTCCAATAAAAGCAAGGAACTGAAGAAATCGGCCGACCTCGACTGGTCGATGTGGCAGAACAACGCCAGCCCCAACGGCGATCAATACCTGTCGTACGATGCGGCGGTCTCTCTTATGATATCGCGGTTGAACAACCGCCTCTCTTGGCTCAACAGTGAGATAAACGCCTTGTAGGCGTACCTGTCGAGGCCTTGTACCTTTACCCGTATGCGTGCGGGCCGCCTGCTCCGGCGCAGTGGCGATGCGGGAGACATGCGTGCGGGAGAAAAGGGGCGCGGGGACAAGACGGGCGCGGGGGCAAGACGGGCGTGAGAGAAGACGTGCGGGCCTGTGCTGACGGCGTGCCATGCGGCATATACCGGCATGGAGGTGCTGCGGGGGCAGGACCGGTTTGCGGGGCGGGACAGACCTCCGTGTGCGTGGGCCGGTCCCGAACGGGAGGCCGCAGAATCTGTGACGCCGCCCGCGGCGGCTGCGGCATGAGCCGATAATATTCCGGTTGGGGCAATAATTGGTCTTATTGCGACGTTATGATACGGGCGTGGCGTCCACGGCCGCATGCCTCCGTTTTGACGTTATGGTAAAAAATGTATATTTTGCCCCGATAACAGTTTTTATTGTATATGAAAAGATTTCTGATATTTTTTTCTCTGACGGCCTGTGCGGTCGTGATGTCGCTCACGTCATGTAAGACGAAGATGGAGACCAACTATGTAGACCTGATGCTGGGCCGGTGGCATGTCGACAACGTCTTTCCGGAGCTGCCCGACAAGAAATATTTTGTCAAGGGTGACGAATTCGTCCTCAATGCCGACATGACCATGCTCCTCGACAACAATTGGCGCGGATATTTCACTTCGACGTATTGGACCGTTGCGTTCGATCTTGACGAAAAGGCGCATTACCTCAGCATGACGGGCATGCATGACGAAGATCAGTATTCGCTGCTCTTTGCGAGCATCACGGGTATCACCGATACCGGCATGTCTTTGGAGTATGTCGACGAGAGTACCTCTACCACATATCGCCTGACCCTTTCTCGCGTGACCGATTAGCTGCGGCGCCGGCGCGGGCCTGCGGCGGTGGCGGGTTTTATACGCGGCGGCACGCATGGGAATGCAGGGGCGGAGGAGACGGCCGTAGCGGAAGGGACGGCCGGCATCCGATACGGCGGGGCGGATTCGCTGAACTAACACCTAATTCAAAATACGCTCTATTATGGAAAAAGCAGGAAAACAGGTAGCCGCGGCGGCCATATTGGCGGCGGGTATCGTCATCGCGGGCTGGCTGCTCTACCGCGGTGTGGTTCATTTCAAGGACAGCGACCGCGTGGTGTCCGTGAAGGGCCTCTCGGAGAAGGAGGTGAAGGCCGACAGGGCCATTTGGCCTCTGGTTTACAAGCTGGCGGGCAACGACGTGGCCTCGCTCTACAACACCATCGAGAACAACAACGCCAAGATCGTGTCGTTCCTCGTCTCCAACGGCATCGCCGAGGACGAGATCACCGTCTCGCCCGCCGAGGTGGTCGATATGGATGCCGAACGCTATGTGTCTCAAGGGGTGAAGTACCGCTTCAACGTCACCTCGGTGCTTACGGTCTCTACGGACAAGGTAGATCTGGTTGTGGAGCTCATGTCGCGTCAGGGCGACCTGTTGCGCCAAGGTATCGCCGTGGGCAGCGGTGACGACTACCGTTACCGTACGCAGTTCCTCTACACGTCGGAGTCGCTCAACGGGATCAAGCCCGTCATGATCGAGGAGGCTACGCGCAATGCCCGTGTCGCGGCCGAGAAGTTCGCCCGCGATTCGGAGAGCCGTCTGGGCAAGATCAAGCGCGCCAACCAAGGGCAGTTCTCGATTTCTGACCGCGACGCCAACACGCCTTACATCAAGACGGTGCGTGTGGTGACATCGGTCGATTACCTGCTCAAGGATTAGGGCCGGACGGATGGGGCCGGTGCATGGAAATACGAAAGAGGCCTTCGTGAATCGAAGACCTCTTTTCTTGTGGGCCCAGAGGGGCATGATCCCCCGACCTTCGGATTATGAGTCCGCTGCTCTGACCGACTGAGCTATGGGCCCGCACAATGGACGCACACGGCGGCCGATTTGCGAGTGCAAAGATAGGACAAAAAATCGGAAAAAGAAATTTTCCGCCCGAAAAATAGTGCGGCATGTGCCGCAGGGCCTTCGGACCGCACCCGAAAAGGGCCGGAAAAGACCTTAAAACATGCCGGCATGACAATTTTTTGCGCGGCGGAGTTGGTTGTTGAAAATAAATTCGTACCTTTGTCCCGCTTAAGCAATAACAATCAAAAACAAAAACGAAATGAAAAAGGGAATTCATCCGGAGAATTATCGTTTGGTGGCGTTCAAGGACATGTCGAACGACCACGTGTTTTTGTGTCGGTCCGCCGTTTCGACAAAGGAGACCATCGAAGTGAACGGCGAAACCTATCCTGTGTATAAGATGGAAATCTCTAACACGTCGCACCCCTTCTATACGGGTAAGATGAAGTTGGTGGATACCGCCGGCCGTGTGGATAAGTTTATGAGCCGTTACGCAAAACGTTACGATAAGAAGAGCAAGTAACGGAGGCGGCGCCCCTCGTGTGAGGAACAGCGCAACGCCACGTTGCAAGAGATTCGCCCCGCCGCATATACGGCGGGCGACTTTTTTCCGGCACGGCCTGCGTGCCGCAATTGCAAAAGGTGCCGAATGGGAAATATCGACAATACAGGGGAGGAGAGCACCGGAACTGCCGGTGAAGAAACGGCGGCGATGGGCGCTGCCGCAGGGGAAACCGCGGCCCCGGAGCCCGCGGAGTCTGCGGCGCCGGAGCAGGCCCGAGACGGTGCCGCATGCGGCGGTGCCTTCAGCCGTATGCGGGCTGCGGTGCGGCGCAATGCCCGCCGGCGCCGTCAGGAGCTGGGCCGGCGGCTGGAGTACGAACGTGTGCGTCGCATACGCCGCAAAAGCGTACCCGCATATACGCACTGCAAGAATTGCGGCGAGAGGCTTATGGGTATGTACTGCCACCGCTGCGGCCAGTATGCCCTCGACATCGAACAGCCTTTCTGGAAATATGTGAAGCAGTATTTCGAGAACGTATACCAGTTCGACAGCAAGGTGTGGCAGACGCTGTGGCTTCTGGTGCGCCGCCCGGGATTCCTGACGCAGGAGTTCAACGCCGGCAGGATAAACTCCTATGTCCATCCGCTGCGACTCTTCATGTTCCTCTCGGTGCTCTTCTTCACCTTCGTGTTCCTCTGCGTGCCCGATGCCGGATCGCTATACGGCAAGATGGACGAGGCCGGCGTGACACAGATGGCGACGCTGGCCGACCTGCGCGACTCGACGGTGCAGGAGCCGCTGCGTGAGGTGGCGCGCGAGATAGGCTTGGACGAACGCGAGAAGGTGTGGGTCGCTTCGGCGCGCGAGGTATTCGAGGGGCTCGACTCTCTGGTTACGATATACGACGACGGGACGGGGCGCGACACGCTTCTGGCGGAGGTGCCGTCGCTGCTCATAGACGAGGAACTGCTGGTGCGTCTGCCCGGAGACTCGGTCTACTGGAGCCGCAGCGATGCCGACTGCCCGCCCGAGGCGCTGCTTGCGCACGAGTCGGAGCGCCTGCGCAAGGAGATGATGTATTCGGGCATGATGGGGTGGCTGTCGAAATGGCTGCCCGTTGTGGTGTTGCTGCTCATACCCGTCTTTGCGCTGCTGCTGCAATGGTCGTTCCGCCGCAGCCGCCTGCGTTACATGGCCCATTTTGTCATGGCGTTGCATGTGCATTCGGTGCTGCTGATACTTGTTACGCTGGCCATCGTGGCGGACGTGTGGTGCGGCGTGCCGGGCAAGCATGCCTTGCTGATACCTGCGGCATTGTTCCAACTGTATATGATCGCCGCGTTCCACCGCCTTTACGGTTATGGGTGGGTGCGTACGGCTTTCAAGTCGCTCGTGATGTACGGCGGCTACCTTATGATCGTCTTCGGCGTGATGGTCGCGCTGGTGGTGCTGGGGGCGATGTCGGTGGGGGCGTTCTCGGAACAGGGCGTTTAGGCGTGACGGAAGTGTGCCGGGCCGCATCACCGGCCCCACCGGCTCCACCGGTATTATCCGTTCCATCCGTTCCATCCGTTCCATCCGTTCCATCCGTTCCATCCGTTCCATCCGTTCCATCCGTTCCATCCGTTCCATCTGTTCCATCCGCTCCATCCGCTCCATCCGTTCCATCCGTTCCACTTGCATGCCTGTTCGCCGCATAGCCGCCGAGACTCCGTAAGGTCTCATATTATCTTGCCGTATTTGCCGTATTTCGGATTTTTATACCTATATTTGGATAATACAGGATGCGGATCGGCAATGCATATCTGAAAATGGCGTTTCGGATTTGGCCATGCGCTGACCTTTTCCTATATTTGTTTTGTGATGCGGCAGCCGATTTAGGGCAGCCGAGAGTGGAATAACGACAAAATTCGTTGATTATGCGGAGGATTCTGTTATTGTTCGCTGCCGTGATGTTCGTCGCGGCGGCACAGGCTCAGGGCCGGGCGGATTATGAGGGGGAGTTGAGCGCAGGCGGCCTCGTATATCGCGACAACTCTTTCGTCATGATCGAGACGGTGCACGGCCGGCGCTTCTCGCCTGCGTTCTTCTGGGGCGGGGGCGTGCGCATGACATACCACGGCCAAAGCATCACCTCGGAGGAGGTGCGGCGCAAGATGAACGCAGCGGGTTTGGCCGGCTTTGCGGATGTGAGGCTCTATCTTACGTCCGATAGGCGTTTCTGCCCCTACCTTAACCTCCAAGGGGGCGTGCAGGGCGTGATGGAGTGGCCCGGCGGCCTCGATGCCCGCAACCGTTTCTATGTCCGCCCGATGGTTGGCGGAGGTCTCGGCTGCGTGCATCGGCGCTTGGTTTTCGGCGTGTATGTGGCTGTCAACTTCGAGTCGTCGGAAGGCTGTATAAAGGTCGGCCTGCGGTTCTGATAGGCGCTTCGGGCGCGGATGCGGCAGATGCGGCCGCAGGCCGTTATATAATAAGGTATAGTCGGGGAGACGGTTTTTTTCTGCAAAAAGATAAAAAAACCGCCTCTTTGTTTTTTAATTTGCGGAAAGTGCTTATATTTGCAGTCGATTTTCCCGTCCCGTATACGGGCGTCGGAAATCGGACAGTTCTTTGAGCGAGCAATGCGGAGCGTATGGAGAGAAAAGTTTGCCGCCGCGATCAAAAAAAAGACGGTAAATTTGCAAATTGAAAAATTCTCCCTATCTTTGCATCCCGAAGCGGTTGAAATGCCGATGTAGCTCAGTTGGCCAGAGCAGCTGATTTGTAATCAGCTGGTCGGGGGTTCGAATCCCTCCATCGGCTCTGAGCGGCGTGCCGAAAGACGTTTCGACTGCGAAATAATGGGAAGATACCAGAGTGGCCAAATGGGGCAGACTGTAAATCTGCTGGCGTATGCCTTCGGTGGTTCGAATCCATCTCTTCCCACAGACCGAACCGATCGGGGTTGCAATGTCATTGACAAATGAAGGATGCATGCTCTGATGCGGTTTGTTTTTGCGGAAGTAGCTCAGTTGATAGAGCATTAGCCTTCCAAGCTAAGGGTCGCGAGTTTGAGCCTCGTCTTCCGCTCAAGAGACGGTAGCACGTTTCTCTACGCAAGGGGTTGCGGGAGCGTGTTACCCGTTTGTCTGCAAAAAGGATGACCGTTGCCGGCAAATGAAAGAGTAATTTTTAACTTAAATACTTATAATACTATGGCAAAAGAGAAATTTGACCGTTCGAAACCCCATGTGAACATTGGTACTATCGGACACGTAGACCACGGTAAGACCACTCTTACCGCTGCAATCACCACCGTTCTGGCAAAGGATGGTCTGTCGGAGCTCCGCTCGTTCGATTCTATCGACAACGCCCCCGAGGAGAAGGAGCGTGGTATCACCATCAACACCGCTCACGTAGAGTATCAGACCGCTACGCGCCACTATGCTCACGTAGACTGCCCGGGACACGCCGACTATGTGAAGAACATGGTAACCGGTGCCGCACAGATGGATGGCGCTATCCTCGTGGTAGCCGCAACCGACGGTCCCATGCCCCAGACCAACGAGCACGTGCTGCTTGCAAAGCAGGTGAACGTTCCCCGTATCGTCGTTTTCCTGAACAAGTGCGATATGGTAGACGACGCCGAGATGCTCGACCTCGTTGAGATGGAGGTCCGCGATCTCTTGGCAAAGTACGATTTCGACGAGAACTGCCCCATCATCCGCGGTTCTGCCCTCGGCGCCCTCAACGGCGAGCCCCAGTGGGAGGAGAAGGTGCGTGAGCTGATGAAGGCTGTCGACGAGTATATTCCCATTCCTCCTCGTGACAACGAGAAGCCCTTCCTGATGCCTGTCGAGGACGTGTTCTCGATCACGGGCCGTGGTACCGTTCTTACGGGCCGTATCGAGACCGGTGTTATCCGCGTAGGCGACCCCGTCGAGATCATCGGTCTGGAGGAGAAGATCCTTACCTCTACCTGCACGGGCGTGGAGATGTTCCGCAAGCTGCTCGACGAGGGTGAGGCAGGTGACAACGTAGGTCTGCTGATGCGTGGTATCGACAAGAAGGAGGTTAAGCGCGGTATGGTTGTTGCCAAGCCGGGTTCGATCACTCCCCACACGAAGTTCACCGCCGAGGTCTATATCCTGAAGAAGGAGGAGGGTGGCCGTCACACTCCGTTCCACAACAAGTATCGTCCCCAGTTCTATCTGCGTACGATGGACGTAACGGGTGAGATCTCGCTTCCCGAAGGCGTAGACATGGTTATGCCGGGTGACCACGTAACCATCACCGTAACGCTGATCTACCCTGTAGCCCTGAACGAGGGTCTGCGTTTCGCAATCCGCGAGGGCGGCCGTACGGTAGGTGCAGGTCAGGTTCTGAAGATTCTCGACTAATATCGGATAACGGAGAGGCGGCTCTCGGGCCGCCTCTTATTAGGAGCATAGTTCAAGGGTAGAATAGCGGTCTCCAAAACCGTTGATGGGAGTTCGAATCTCTCTGCTCCTGCTAATTAAAGGAATAACGTCATGTTCAATTACGTAAAAGAATCCTATAACGAGCTCGTTCATAAGATGTCTTGGCCGTCATTCGCACAGCTGCAGAATTCAACGATCGTGGTCTTGGTGGCTTCGGTCATTTTTGCGCTTGTGGTATTGGTCATGGACATCTCTTTCGAGAACATCATGGCTGCAATCTACGACACGCTGGGAAATATTGGTCGTTAATTGTTTTTTCACGGAACGATGAGCGAAATTAAGAAAGAGTGGTATGTCATCCGCGCAATAGGCGGTAAGGAGCAGAAGGTCAAGGAGTACATCGAGGCCGAGGTGCGCCACAACCATTTGGAGGAGTATATCTCGCAGATACTCATACCTTCGGAGAAGGTGTATACCATTCGCAACGGTAAGAAGATCTCGAAGGAGAGGGTCTCTTATCCGGGTTACGTGTTGATAGAAGCAGCTTTCGTAGGACAGATACCGATTATCATTCGCAATACACCCAATGTGCTGGGATTCCTCGGCGATACCAAGGAGGACAGCCGCAAGATGATAGCTACGCCTCTGCGTCCACAGGAGGTGAGCCGCATCCTCGGCCGTGTCGATGAGCTCAGCACGCAGGACGAAGAGAACGAGGTTCCTTTCGTTGTCGGCGAGATCGTCAAAGTTACGGACGGTCCTTTCTCAAGCTTCCAAGGTACTATTGAGGCAGTTGACAACGAGCGCAAGAAACTTACGGTCTCGGTGAAGATTTTCGGCCGCAAGACTCCTATGGAGTTGAGCTTTATGCAAGTTGAAAAAGAATAATTAACCAAGGAAAATTATGGCAAAAGAGGTTGCTGCATTTATCAAGTTGCAGATCAAAGGTGGTGCTGCCAATCCTTCGCCTCCGGTCGGCCCTGCGTTGGGTTCCAAGGGAGTCAACATTATGGACTTCTGCAAGCAGTTCAACGCACGTACGCAGGACAAGGCGGGCAAGGTTCTTCCAGTCATCATTACAGTTTATAGCGATAAGTCGTTCGACTTTGTTGTAAAACAGCCGCCCGTAGCCATCCAGCTCAAGGAAGCAGCCAAGATCAAGAGCGGATCAGCCCAGCCCAACCGTAACAAGGTGGCTGAGATCACGTGGGATCAGGTCAAGGCTATCGCCGAAGACAAGATGCCGGATCTTAACTGTTTCACCATCGAAGCCGCAATGCGTATGGTTGCCGGTACTGCCCGCAGTATGGGTATCAGCGTAGTGGGGGAATTTCCTAACAAGTAATTAGAGTTACGAGATGAGTAAGTTGACAAAAAATCAAAAAGCAGCCTACGCAAAGGTCGAGCCCAACAAGGCATACAAGCTTTCCGAGGCGGCATCTCTTCTGAAGGAAATTACCTTTACGAAATTTGATGCTTCGGTAGACGTCGACGTTCGTCTGGGCGTCGACCCTCGTAAGGCCAACCAGATGGTGCGCGGCGTGGTTACGCTGCCCCACGGTACGGGCAAGACGGTTCGCGTGCTGGTGCTCTGTACTCCCGAGAAGGAGGCCGAGGCCACCGCAGCCGGCGCCGACTATGTAGGTCTGGACGAGTATGTCGATAAGATCAAGAGCGGTTGGACCGACGTAGACGTAATCATTTGTACCCCGAACGTGATGGGTAAGGTA
>CASFQF010000056.1 GCA_949296635.1 uncultured Alistipes sp.
TTTTCCGGCACGGCTTGCGGATCCGCACCTCGACACGGATGCCCCCTTCGATGTCTGCCGCAGCCGCCTCGAAGAGACACACCGTGCGGCCGCCCTCCACGACAGTAGTGCAGGGGACGGCGCGGCCGCGCCCGTCCACTACGCGGAACGGGGAAGCGGCCACAGCAATCTCGGAAGGCACCTCCACCCGCACCACGCCGCACCGCGGCACCCCGGCCGTATTCACCACGTCGAACGCCGCGGCCGCCGACAGGCCGCCCAACAAGCTCTCCGCCGTATGGATGGTCTCTCCGCACCACTCCACAGCCTTGTCCGCCCATGTACGGTCTCCATCTACACGGTTGTACGGGACGATCCAGCAGTCATGGTGCTGCGCCAGCATCAACGTACGCCACATCTCGGCCACACGCACCGAGTCGGCCGCACCGCCGCCCCCGAGCCACCGCATGAGGTCCGCCTTCTCGGCCTGTACGGCGCGGTTCTCCGCAGCCCGCACCGCCCGCGCCACACGCTGCAGCACCTGACTGCCCCACATGAGGTTCACAAGAATATCCTCCTGCGTAAGGTGCCACGCCCCATCCGTGCGGCCGTCCCACACGCGCTCGAAATATTCGCTCCACGTTACATAGCGCGAACCGCCCGCCGTCTCCGCCCCCGTACCTATCCACGGGCCGTTGCGCCAGCCCGCATCCTGAAAACACATGCCTGCCGGAAAACGGACGCCGGCACGGCGGCAGGCGTCGAGGTAAGCATCGGAGTTGTTCCACGCCGCGGTCTGCCACGTCGAACCCTCCACAAAGGACTCGCACTCGTAACGCGGCAATGCAGGGATCGAGTCGCCCGAAGGCCCCACCCACGACACCACGCCGCGGCCGCGGCCCCGCACATACCCGCCCCAGCAGGTGTCGGGACACTTCAGCACGGCATAGCGGAAACCGAAGCCCCGCAGCACTGCGGGCAGGCAGTCGGTAAAGCACGGCTCCTCCGACGAGTAACACTTCAGTTCGGCATCGGGGAAGTGCTCACGCAATTTGGCGATGCCGTACTCGAAATGGCGCACGAGCGGCTCGCCGTGTATGTTGAAACAATAAGGCTGGCCATAGGCCGGATTGACGAACTCGACGCGCGGCGAGGCAGCCGCGGTGCGGAAGGCCTCATAGTCGGCAGGGGTGTGCAGCCGCACCGAGTCCCATGTCTCGGGCTCGATCTCGAGGTTGATCCTCCACTCGGGCGTCCCGGCCAGCATCTCGGAGAAGAAACGGGTGCACCACATCGGATAGTGGCCGTAAATGCCGCCGTGGTAGCCGTCGGCGAAGGATGGCCTCTGCGCGCGGGCTTCGGGCACGAAGAGGCTCACTGCCGCCAGCGCAGGCAGCAGCGCACGGGTGAATATTAGCACAAAGCATCTCATACAGGAGCACGGGACAGGCGCGCGGAGGTGTCACGCACCCGCCATCCGCCTCCAAAAATACGAATTTTTCCGTTATGCGCCACCCGACGTGAAACTCGGCACGGCGGCGGAGCAACGGCGCAAACGGCTCAATGGCCCTTGTCGGGGCGTATCACGGCCGCGATCCACAGCAGGATGACGGCGCCGGCCACCGAGGTGAGGATGCTGCCGACGGTCCCGACGGCGATGATGCCGAACCACGAGAAGATCCAGCCGCCCAGCATACCGCCGATAAGGCCCACGATAAGATTTACCAAGAGGCCGGCGCCGCCGCCCCGCACGATCATGTTGGCGATCCAGCCCGACAGCAGGCCGATCAACAGGTACCAAAGGAAAAACATAGTCACAAAGTTTTACATACGACAATCATTTGCGGCGGCATGCCGCCTACACGTGTCGAATGCAAAAACAGTACCCGCCGCAACGCCCGCGGCAGCCGCTGCCGCAAAAAACGGGCCCGAGGTCAAAAACCCCGGGCCCGCCGTCTCCGCCGCCCCGCGTACGGCTACTCGTTGATTATCTCCACCACCTTGCGCATGTCGCGGTCGGCCTCGATCAACACCTTCTTGCCGCCGGCAGAGGCATCGGGCACGAGTACCACGGCACCCTTGTCATACTCCGCCTCGTCGAGCTTGAAACATAGGATATTGGTCAGTACACCCTGACCGCTGTCGCCCTTGGCGTCGTGGCGGAGCTCATAGAGCCCGCAGCCCGGCTTGTAATCCTCGTGCGTGGTATCCTCGATGCGATAGAGCGTGAAATCATGCTCCGTACGGCCGTCCGAGCCGTACTGAACCGTCAAATTGATATATCCGCCGCCCATCTCGCCCAAGAAGACCGAAATGGCATCCTCTCCGGCGGCCGAGGTGTCGCCGTCGGAAGGGTATTCCTTGATATTTCCGGTCACGGGGAACATCAGCCAGCCGAGGTTGACGCCCGCGGCATATCCGTCCGGCACGGCCTGCGACGACCCCAGCACGCGCGCATAGACCCGCTCCTTGTTGAGCAGGGGACGGTTCATCGTGGTGTTGATCGTCTCCATAGAGGTAAGGCATAGATATTTGGCTCCTTCGTCGTCCACGAAATAACAGGTATAGGGATCGAGCACACGAGTCGTAAACAGTTTCTCAGAGATGAATGTCGTCTCGTCGCCCTTGTTGCACGAACCCAGCGACAACGCCGCCGCGAAAAGCAGGCATAGGAAAAAAAGTCGTCTTTTCATATCAATAATGTAAAGTTAAATTCAGTCCGATGAACGACAAACGCGGCATCACCGCCTTTTCGTATAGCCGCGCGGCAAATATAATCATTATACGCCAATCGGACAACACGCTGCCGCGCCGCAGCCCACGGCATACTCCGTACCGGCCGCCGCACAACACCGCAGGCCCGATGCCGCAGACCAAAAAACGGGACGCATATCCGCTTTTTACGGGGAAAATGATTACCTTTGCGCAAACATCGTATCCGGCGGCACGGCCCGACGCCGCCTTTAATTTTAACGTTACCACCAAACAACAATGGCAGAACTCAACTTCGAAAAAGAGCTCAAGCGCATGGAACGCGACGGCGTCATCACGCGCGCCCAATTCCTGCAACTGATGGCCGTAGCCGGCGCATTCCTCATGCTCGGCACCGACAAGGCCTACGCCGCCAAAAGCAACGCCCGCGGACGCATCGTCATCGTCGGCGGCGGTGCCGCAGGCATAAGCATGGCCGCACGCCTCAAACGCGCCCTCAAGAACCCCGACATCACCATCATCGACCCGAGCGACCGTCAGTATTACCAGCCGGGCTTCACCCTCATCGCCGGCGGCGTATACGGCGCCGACGACGTATGGAAGCCGCAGGAGGATTGCATGCCCGACGACGTGAAATGGGTCAAGGATACGGTGACGCTCGTGCACCCGGCACAGAACCGTGTCGAGACAGCACGCAACGGCATTGTCGACTACGACTATCTGGTGCTGGTGCCCGGCATACAAATCAATTGGGACAAGGTGGAGGGTATCTCGCTCGAGACCCTCGGCTCGGGAAACGCCCACAGCATATACGACCACAAGGGAGCGCAGCTTACGTGGCCCGCGATGAAAGAGTACGCCGAGAAGGGCGGCCGCGGCATCTTCTGCGACACCTACACCAAGCACAAGTGCGGCGGCGCACCCAAGAAGATATGCCTGCTCTCGTGGGACAACGCCCGCAAGAACGGCACCACAGACCGCCTCGACATGACATACTACACGGCCGAGACGCAGCTGTACGACGTGCCCTACTTCACCGCGCGCCTCGAGGAGATATACCGCGAACGCAACATCCCCGTCGAGACCGAGGTGCGGCTCAAGGGCATCGACACCCACGCCAAGCGCGCCTACTTCGAGCGCATAACCACCGTCGACGGCCAGAAGACATCGACGCCCTTCAGCGAGGATTACGACTTCATGCACTTCATGGCGCCGCAGTCGGCCCCCGACTTCGTGCGCGACTCGGGCCTGAGCTGGACCGAAGGCAAGCTCGCCGCCGACGGCTGGGTCATGGTCGACCAGCAGACGCTCATACACAAGACCTATCCCAACATCGTCTCGCTCGGCGACTGTGCCGGCATCCCCACAAGCAAGACCTCGGCCGCCGTGCGCAAGCAGGTGCCCATCGCCGTGGAAAACCTCATCGCCACGATGGAGGGCCGCCGCCCCGAGGCCATATACGACGGATATGCCGCCTGCCCCATCGTCACCGACTACGGCCACGTGCTGCTGTGCGAGTTCGACTACGACAAGAATCCCAAAATATCGTTCCCCTTCTCGCTCTTCGACATGTCGAAGGAGCAATGGATCGCGTGGATACTCAAGGTATATATCCTCAAGCCGTTCTATTTCCATATGATGCTCAAGGGACGCGATTTCTAATACACCGGCCCCGACAACGCATACGCCGCATACGGAATACCGTGTGCGGCGTATGTCTTCGAATGCCCCGTTCCCGAGGCACCCCGCCCATATCCCTCGGCACGGAACGCGCCGGAAGGACGAACTATATTTTTTAGTTAATAAACTATACAAAATAGTTGCACGTGAATTTTTTTTAGTTACCTTTGTGATACGCATACGCGGCAACCGGCGCCGAGAAGGGCCCGCGCCTGCGGCACCGGCCATACAACAGGTTGACTGAGATCATATTGTACACCGAAACAAAAAAAACATATCATGGAAAAGCTCACACCACGCGAAGAGGAGTTGATGCAATGCTTCTGGGACCGCGGGCCGCTGTTTGTCCGCGAGCTCGTGGAGATGGCACCCGAACCGAAGCCCCACTTCAATACCATATCGACCATGGTGCGTGCGCTCGAGGCCAAAGGGTACGTAGCGCACAAAGCCTTCGGCAACACCTACCAATACTATCCCGTCGTAGACGAGGAGGCCTTCTCGCGCCGCACGCTGGGCAGCGTCATCGACCGCTATTTCAAGCGTTCGGGCCTCGGCGCCGTCTCGGCCCTCGTGGAGGAGGAGCGCATCTCGGTCGACGAGCTGCGCAAGCTGATCGACCGCATCGAACGCCAAAACGACAAATGACATGGCAGCGGATTTCCTGACATACAGCCTGCGGACGGCTCTCTGCATCGCGGTCTTCTACCTTTTCTTCAAACTGCTGCTCGGCCGCGAGACGTTCCACGCCTTCAACCGCCGTCTGGTGCTGGCGGCGACGGCCCTGTCGTTCGTGCTGCCGCTGTGCGTCATTACGGTACGCCGCACGCTGCCTGCCGGGGAGATGCACACCGAAGTGGTGCCCCCGATGCCGCCCGCAGCAGTTGTACCGTCAACCGCTACTTCGGCAGCAATTGTCCTGCAACCTGCAGGCGAGGCCGAATCGCTGACGGCAGTCCCGACTGATACACTTTCGGCTGCGTTGGCCGACGCCGCGCCTGTAATGGAGGAACCTGCAGCGGCGGAGATACGTGCCGCAGCCGCGAACGGCGGGGCAGGAGGATTGGATATACCGTGGCGGCAGATCGCCGGCTGGCTCTACATTGCGGGCATAGCTGCAGTCTTCGGGCTCACGCTGCGCTCCGCCGCAAGGCTGCGCCGCCTTACACGCCGCGGCCGCCGCGAACGCCTCGAAGACGGCACTACGCTCATACACGTGGAGGGCAACGTCTCCCCCATAAGCTGGTGGCGCAACATCATTGTCTCGGAGCGCGACCTCCGTGAGAACGGCGAGGCGATCCTTGCACACGAGCGGGCGCACGTCCGCCTGCGGCACTCGATCGACCTGTTGCTGGTCGATCTGGCGGGGGCCGTGCAGTGGTTCAACCCCGCGATGTGGCTGCTGCGGCGCGACCTGCGCGCCATACACGAATACGAGGCCGACGCCGCCGTCATCGCCAGCGGTGTCGATGCCCGAAGCTATCAACTGCTGTTAATAAGGAAAGCTGTCGGCGGGAGGTGGTACTCGATTGCCAACAGCTTCAATCACAGTAAACTTAAAAACCGTATTACCATGATGTTACGTGAAAAATCGCCGCGGCGGACACGGGCGCGCGCCCTTCTTCTGCTGCCGCTTGCGGGCCTTGCGCTCGGAGCCTTTGCCGAGACGGTATATGTCCGTGCCGACGACAAAGTTACGAAAGAAATTCCGGAAAACCCCCCTTCGGGGACGGAAATTGCCGCGCCCGAAAGACCCGTGGCGGCAGAACCCCGCGGTTTGAGCGCGGCGGAGGGTCCCGTCGGGGCCCCGCGCAATGGCGGCGCCGTGCCTGCGGACTCTGGCGACACGATTCGTCTGAACGACGGCAGTGTCATAATAGACAAGAATTCGTATACTCCCGAGGAGTTTGAACGTATTATGGCCTATTTCGGGAGCGACGAGTGGAAACAGAGAGCGCAGGAGCTGGAAGACTACTTCGAGAGCGACGAATGGAAGCAGGCAAAGAAAGAGCTGGAGAAGCTGGGCGAATATTTCGAGAGCGACGAGTGGAAGCAGGCCGTCAAGAAGATGACCGAGCAAGGCGCCAAGATGGAAGAATACTTCAACAACGACGAGTGGAAACATAAGGCGAAAGAGCTGGAGGAGTATTTCAACAGCGGCGAATGGAGACAAAAACAGCAGGAGCTGGCAGAAACAGCCGCAGAGATGAAAGCCTACTTCGAGAGCGACGATTGGCGCCACACCCAGCAACTTATGTCCGAGGCAGCCGCCAAGATGGAGGAATACTTCAACAGCGACGAGTGGAAACAGCAACAGCAGGAGCTGGAGAAGCTGGACGAATATTTCGACAGCGACGAGTGGCGCGAGGCGTGGAAGCATGCGGAGCAGGCGACCCGAAGCGGCGACGATGACTATTTCCAGAGCGACGAATGGAAGCAGATAAAGCGCAAACTCGACGAATGGCGCGCCGCGCACGATGAAAGCGGGATGCCCGAGTGGGTGATCGAGGCACGGCGCGATATGGAACGTAACCGCGAGACGCTGCGGCAGGATATGGCCGAGACACGGCAGCGGATTATGGAAACGCAGCAGAAGATAGCTCGGGCGCAGGATGCCATACAGCAGTCGGGCGACGATGACCGCCGCATCCGCCGCGAGATGAAGAAGACCCACCGCGAGATGGAGAAGGTCTATAAGGAGATGTTGCAGGCACAAGAGGAGATGAAAGAGGCACAAGAGGAGATTGAACAGGCCGCTCGGGAGATCGGGCAGGCGAATAAGTAGATCGTAAGGCGCTGCGTCGGCATACTGTTCGGAGACCCTTACCATAAGCAATCAAATACATAAACAAAGGGTGGGGAGCGGCACGTCCGTTCCCCTTTTGCGTGCCGCCGCAGGTGCACGGTCGGGGCGGAATCGCTCGCGGCGGGGCCGAAGGTTATGTTTTCTCGAATTTTATGCGTAAATTTGCCGTGCTAAATCCGAAAAAGCAGAAATTACCCTCTTATGGCAGACAATTCGATACTTACGCGCCTCGACGGCCTCAAGCTCAAGTACGAGGAGATGGGGCAGAAACTCACCGACCCCGAAGTCATAGCCGACGTCAAGCAGTTCGTACAGCTCAACAAGGAGTACAAGGAGCTGGAGCCCATCATCGAGACCTCGGAGCGTTACCGCACGGCACTGGCCAATCTGGCCGAGGCGAAGGATGTGCTGGTGAACGACAAGGACGAGGAGATGCGCGAGATGGCGCGCGGCGAGATCGCCGAGCTGGAGCCCGCCATCGCCAAGATGGAGGAGGATATAAAGCTGCTGCTCATACCCAAGGACCCGCAGGACGAGAAGAACGCCATCATGGAGATCCGCGGCGGCACGGGCGGCGACGAAGCGGCCATATTCGCGGGCGACCTGCTGCGAATGTATACCAAATACATCGAGTCGAAGGGGTGGCGGTACGAGATAACCTCCTTCTCGGAGGGCGCCGCGGGCGGATACAAGGAGGTCGTGATGAAGGTGACGGGACAGAGCGTCTACGGCACGCTGAAATACGAGTCGGGCGTGCACCGCGTACAGCGCGTACCCCAGACCGAGACGCAGGGCCGTGTACACACCTCGGCGGCATCGGTGGCCGTGCTGCCCGAAGCCGAGGAATTCGATGTCGAGATCTCGATGAACGACATACGCAAGGATATATTCTGTGCTTCGGGCCCCGGAGGACAGTCCGTTAATACGACCTATTCGGCCATACGTCTGACCCACATACCCACGGGCATCGTCGTGCAGTGTCAGGACCAGAAGTCGCAGCTCAAGAACTTCGACAAGGCGTTCGAGGAGCTGCGTACGCGCGTCTTCAACCTCGAGTACTCGAAGTACCTCGACGAGATCGCTTCGAAGCGCAAGACGATGGTCTCGACGGGAGACCGCTCGGCCAAGATCCGCACCTACAACTACCCGCAGGGGCGTATCACCGACCACCGCATCAACTATACGATATACAACCTCTCGGCCTTCATGGACGGCGACATACAGGACTGCATCGACCACCTGATCGTGGCAGAGAACGCCGAGCGCCTCAAGGAGAGCGAGTTGTAACCGGCCTTCGCCGGAAACGGCTTTACGGGCGGGACCTGACGGTCCCGCCCGTATCATTTCTCCCCGCAGCCCCACGCCCACCGCGGCTGACCCGAACGCCCCACACCACGGGAAAACCATGCGCCGCGCGCCGGCCAGCCCGCACACCCCCCGCCAAAAGGGTCGGGCGGCGGCACCCTCCACGGATACCGCCGCCCGACAACCGCAGGCCGCCGCGTCAGTTATTGACGCGGTATGCCTTCTGCACCCCCTTGATCTTCATGATCGAGTGTATGAGCGTATCGACGACGCCCGTACCCGGCACCTCGACACTGATGGTGCCGCGCGCCGTACCGTCGCCGCGCGAGATGAAATTCATAGAGCGTATGTTGAGTTTCAGCTCGCGGCTCACCGTCTCGGTAATCATGTTGGCCAAACCCGAGACATCCTGCGCCACGATGGCTATGGTTGCACGGAACGCCCCCTCGGCACCGCTGCGCCACCGCGCCTCCATCACGCGGTACGGGTAACGCTCGCGCAGGCGCTGCGCATTGGGGCAGTCGGCGCGGTGTACCGTTATACCCGACGAGATGGTGACGAACCCGAATATCGGGTCGCCCTTGATCGGGTTGCAGCACTTGGCCAGCTTGTACTCTATTTTCCCGATACGGTCGTCTATGACCAGAGCGTCGGCAGAACGCGGCGCCTGCTGCGCCTCGATCTTCTTGATCTCGGCCTTGCGCTCCTCGGCCTCTGCCGCCACGGCGCGCCGCTCCTCGTCGGCGCGGCCCGACACCCAGCGCGTAAGAATCTCCTTTATGGTCTGCAGGTCGAGTTTCTGCGTGCCGATCATCGACTGCACCTCACGCCCCGTGCGCACCTTGAGCTGACGCCCCAGATAGGCCACGGCCTCGTCGATCGAGATCCCGATCTTCCAGTTCTTGAGTTTGCGCTCCAGCTCCTCGCGCCCCATGCGGGCATGCTTCATCTGCTCCTCGCGCAGGTATGACTTTATGCGCGAACGGGCCTTCGAGGTGACGCAGACATTCAGCCAATCCGACTTGGGCGTCTGGTTCTTCTGTGTCAGCACCTCCACTATGTCGCCGTTGTGCAGCACGTCGCGTATCGACGCGGCGCGGTTGTTCACCTTGGCGCCCGTGCAGGTACACCCCAGATTGGTATGTATGTCGAATGCGAAGTCAAGCACCGTAGCCCCTTCGGGCAGCTTGCGTATGTCACCGTTGGGGGTGAAGACAAAGATCTCGCCCGAGGCGGGCTTCGCCTCGAAACGCTGCGTGAGCGAATGTGTCGTCTCCTCAAGCACCTCGCGCAGGCGCCCGAGCCACGCCTCGCTCGTCTGTCCCCCCTGATTCACTCCCTTGTAGCGCCAATGCGCCGCGATGCCGCGCTCGGCCACGGCATCCATGCGCTCGGTGCGGATCTGTATCTCGACCCAGCGGCCGCCGCCCGCCGAGACAGTCGTATGCAGCGACTCGTAGCCGTTCGACTTGGGGATGGTGATCCAGTCGCGCATGCGCTCGGGGTTGGGCGTGTAGCAGTCGCTCACGATCGAATAGACCGTCCAGCAGAGCTGTTTCTCCAGCTCACGCTCGCAGTCGATGATCACCCGTATGGCGAAGATGTCGTACACGCCCTCGAAAGGGACGTTCTGCTTGTGCATCTTGGCCCATATCGAATAGATCGACTTGGTGCGGCTCTTGATGTGGTAGCGTATGCCCTGACGGTCGATCTTCTCGACGATGGGCTCCAGAAACCGCGCGATGAAGGTCTGGCGCTCGCTCTCGGTCTCCTCGAGACGCCGGCAGATATATTCGTACTCCTTGGGTTCGAGCCACTTCAGGGCCTGATCCTCCAACTCGCTCTTCAGGTTGTAGAGGCCCAGCTTGTGCGCTATCTGCGCATAGAGATTCATGCTCTCCCAGCTTTTCTTGCGCCGCTTGTCCGGCGGGAACATGTCGAGGCTGCGCATGACCTCCAGACGGTCCGCCAGCTTGATCAGGATCACGCGCGGGTCCTCCGAGTAGGATACGATCATGTCGCGGAAGTCGCTCGCCTGCTCCTTCGACACCTTGAGCTTGATGTTCGATATGTTGTACATGCCGACGATTATGCCCAGCACCTGCTCGCCGAACTCCTCGCGTATCGTGCGCGAAAGCTCGGGCACCGTATCGGGCTGCTCGCGGTTTGCCACGCGCATCACGTCGTGCAGCAGCGCCGCCACGGTCGAGTTGCGCCCCAACCCTATCTCCTGCGACACGATCAGCGCCACGGCCGCGGCGTGGTCCATCATCGGGGTGCCGTCGTAACGTGTGTGTCCGCCCATCCTCTCGTCGGCGAAGAGGAGCGCCTTGTCCACCAACTGCTGCGTCACGGGCGAGAAGGTGTCGCGGACGAACCGCCGCAAGGCGTCGTATTTCTGCAAAGCGTCCATATCAACTCTTGTTTACGGGTTTGCGTACAATATATATGTGGTCGGCCGGCAGCGCGTACAACGTGCGCTCGGCCTCGGTAAACTCCGCAGCATAGTCGCGGTCCTCGACCTCGAAGCCCGCCTCGGCCAGCCGCAAGGCGTAGTCGCGGCCGTAGACGCGGCGGTGGTCGTACTGCCCGAAGAGGCGCGTGCGCTCGTCACGGTCCGTGACGGTGTCGTCCTCGAATGTCGCGGCACGCGAGAGGTCCACCGGAGAGAGGACTATACCCCAGCCGCCGGCGCGGAGGATGCGGTACAGCTCGCGCATGGCCTGCCGGTCGTCCTCGACATGCTCCATGATATGGTTGCATATGACCGCATCGAACGAGGCGTCCGCCAAAGGTATATGCTGTATGTCGAAGTGCAGGTCGGCAAGCGGGCTCTCCAGATCGGCCGTGACATAACGGTCGGGCACATCCCCGTACAACCGCCTGAAGCGCCGCATCAGGGCCGCCTCGGGCGCCACATGCAGTAGCCGCGGCCGCTCCTCCGCAAGGCGTGTCTCGCGCTCGAGATAGAGCCACAGCAGGCGGTGGCGCTCCAGCGCCAGACACCGCGGGCACAAGGCATCCTCACGCGGCGTCACGTAGCCGTAAGGCAGGAACCGGCGCCGCCGCACCCCGCACAGCGGGCACTCGCGCCCGCGCCCCGCATACACCAGCCCGAGCAACGGCACGGCCCACCCTGCGGCGCGCTGCAACAGCGGCCGCGGCAGGGCGTTCAATATGAATCGTATAAACCGTTTCATCCTACCATCTTCCCGGCAGCGGACCCGCCCGATGCCGCTATTTCTGTTCCTCCTGCCTGTCGAGCAATTCCGTTACGGCCGTCTCGGCATCGTAAAGGCGCCTCTTGCAGAGGGCTATCAGTTCCGTGGCGCGTGTCACCTCGCGCGCAAGTTCGTCCACGCCGATCTCCTCGCCGCGCAGGCGCGCCAGAATCTCCTCGATGCCGGCCACAGCCTCGGCATAGGTTATATCTTCCGTATTGCTCTTTTTCGCCATATCACAGATCCTTGTCATTATCCACACCCTGCGGCGCCTCTACCGCCGTAACACGTGCCGCAATCGCCCCGTCGAAGAGCTCCACGCGCAACACATCCCCCGCCGCGGTCTCCGACGCCTTGGCCAGAACCCGCCCTCCGCGCCGCACCACGGCAAAGCCCATGCGCATGATCCGCCGCGGGTTGCGGCCCTCGACCACACCCTCGGCCACGGCCAGCCGCGTACGCTCGCTCTCGACACGCCTTCGCGCCGCCGCCGCGAGCTGCTCGCGCAACAGTCCCAGACG
>CASFQF010000057.1 GCA_949296635.1 uncultured Alistipes sp.
GTCGGCTCGCCGTTGCCGGCGAAGGTGATCACGTCGGGCGGCGTGCCGGCGGCGCACATGCGGTCGAGCGTCTCGGCCAGCATGCGGCGCACATCTTCGCGGGCGTTGAAGCGGCGGCGGCCCGGGTGGGCGGCGTTCCAGCCGCACTCGCAGTAGATGCAGTCGAAACTGCACAGCTTGGACTCCAAGGGCAGGAGGTTCACCCCGAGCGACAGCCCCAGACGGCGCGAATGCACGGGGCCGAAGATTATGTTGTCGTAGAGCGATGTCATGGTATTGTCGTTTGGTATGTTGTACGGTATGTTTCAGTGCCGGCGGCGGACTATTGGCTTTTCGAGCGGCGGAACTCCTTGGGAGTCATACCCGTGTGCCGCAGGAAGTATTGCCCGAAGAACGACGGGTTGGGGAAATTCAGCTGGTTGGAGATCTGCTGTACGGTGAACTGCGTCCCCGACAGGAGCGATTTGGCCTTGACGATGACCGTTTGCGAGATCCACTCCGTAGTGCTGCGCCCCGAGATCTGTCGTGTTATGATTGTGAGGTATTTGGGTGTGATGCATAACTTGTCGGCGAAATACTGCACCTCGCGCGAGGCGGTGATGTCGGTGGCCAGCAGCGAGAGAAACCGCCTGAAGATGGTGTCCTGCCGCGAGCAGGGCTGGCGCTTGACGGGATGATATTGGGTGTATATCGCCGCCAGCTCGTAGCATAGCATGAGCAGTATCTGCGAGTTGATCTGCATGCGGAAAGGGTGTTGCTTGCGGGCGTTCTTGCTGCGCAGCATCTCGCACAGCTCCAGCACGCACTCTATCTGCTCCTGCGTGAGCGTCACGCACGGGTAGTCGAGTATTAGCATATAGAGCGATGTGGCCGACGGCAGGTTTATGTCGCGTATGAAATCTATGTTTATGGCCAGCGTGTAACCCTTGAAGTCCTCGCCTGTGCGGAGCGATTGCAGGATGGTGCCTCTGAATGCCAAACACATGGTGCCGGGCCGCAGATGGTATTTCTGTTCGTTGATTATGACGTCGCCCTCACCCTCCAGACATAGGAAAATGCCGCCCATACGCAATACGTACGGCATGTTCTCCTCCTTGTTGAGGACGGTGTAGTAATCCTTCTGATCGATGTAGCTGAACAGATCGGCTGCGGCATTGGCGGCGAAGTCGGCGGCTTGGGATTCGGTAGTAAGGATCGGGTTGTTCATCGACTGTGATGTTAGTCCTGCAAATATACGGTTTTTTGTGAAATAGAATATTATCGGCTTGCGCGGGGGAGGCGATATGCGCATTTTTATGTGCAAATAGAACATCCTCCGAGCCGCTGCAGCCCCCTGCCGGGTGCCGCTCGGGGAATAAATATGCTAATAAATGGTCCGGATGCGGTTTTTTATGCCGTTAATGTTGTATATTTGCGAGGACGCGCCGTTCTGTTGCAGGCGGTGCGGTACCGGTATCGGCGCCGGCCGGAGGCGCGGGAACGGCAGTATCTCGGGCGGCTGGTGCCGTAATGTGAAACCAAATATTGAAAAGTTATGTGCGGATTCGTAGGAATGTTCGATATAGAGAACAACAGCATGGAGTACAGGGAGCAGGTGCTGCGCATGTCGAAGAAGATTCGTCACCGCGGCCCCGACTGGTCGGGCATCTATTGCGGCGAGCGGGCGATCATATCGCATGAGCGTCTGTCGATCGTAGACCCGCAGTCGGGACGCCAGCCGCTGTATTCGTCGGACGGCAAGATCGTGCTGGCCGTAAACGGCGAGATATACAACCACCGCGACATCCGCCGCGAGCTGGCCGGAGAGTACGAGTTCCAGACGGGATCCGACTGCGAGGTTATAATACCCCTCTGGCAGCGCATGGGCCTCGGCATGCTGGAGAAGATAAGCGGTATCTTCGCATTCGCCCTCTACGACATCGAACATGACGAATACCTCATCGCCCGTGACCCGATAGGGGTCATCCCCCTCTATATAGGATGGGACAAGGCGGGGCACTTCTATGCCGCCTCGGAACTCAAGGCCCTCGAGGGGGTATGCGTCACGATCAAGCCTTTCCTGCCCGGACACTACTGGTCGAGCCGCGACGGCGAGATGAAGCGCTGGTATCGGCGTGACTGGGAGTCGTACGACGCCGTGAAGGACAATCCCACCGACATCGAGGCCCTGCGTGAGTCCTTGGAGGATTCGGTGCGGCGGCAGCTCATGTCGGACGTGCCGTACGGCGTGCTGCTCTCGGGCGGTCTCGACTCGTCGATCATCTCGGCCGTGGCGAAGAAGTATGCCGACAAGCGTATCGAGTCGGGCAGCCGCGATGCGGCATGGTGGCCGCAGCTGCACTCCTTTGCCATAGGGCTGAAGGATGCCCCCGATCTGGCGGCGGCGCAGCGCGTGGCCGACCACATAGGCACCGTACACCATGAGATACACTACACGATACAGGAGGGTCTGGACGCTCTGCGCGACGTGATATACCATATCGAGACCTACGACGTGACCACCGTGCGCGCCTCGACGCCGATGTATCTGCTGGCGCGTGTGATCAAGTCGATGGGTATAAAGATGGTGCTCTCGGGCGAGGGCGCCGACGAGATATTCGGCGGGTACCTGTATTTCCACAAGGCGCCCAATGCGCGCGAGTTCCACGAGGAGACGGTGCGCAAGATCGGCAAGCTGCACCTCTACGACTGCCTGCGTGCCAACAAGGCGCTCAGCGCGTGGGGTATCGAGGGCCGTGTGCCGTTCCTCGACAAGGAGTTCCTCGACGTGGCCATGCGCATCAATCCCGAGTCGAAGATGGTGCGCGGCGAGCATAACATGGAGAAATGGGTGTTGCGCAAGGCTTTCGAGGATATGCTTCCCGAGTCGATCGTATGGCGCCAGAAGGAGCAGTTCTCCGACGGCGTGGGCTACGGCTGGATCGACACGCTCAAGAAGATCACGTCGGAGGCGGTGAGCGACCGCGACATGTCGCTGGCGGCGGAGCGTTTCCCGATCAACCCGCCCCGCAACAAGGAGGAGTATTATTACCGTTCGATATTCGAGGAGTTCTTCCCGTCGCAGACGGCGGCGCAGTGCGTGCCGTCGGTGCCGTCGGTGGCATGTTCTACGGCCGAGGCGCTGGCGTGGGACGAGTCGTTCCGCAACATGAACGACCCTTCGGGCCGGGCCGTCTTCGGCGTGCATGTGAAGGATCTCAAACACTGACGCAAACGCAGGATAAGCCATCCTCCGTGCGGCCGAATGCCGTGCGGAGGATTTTTTTGCCCGCGGGGCGGCTGCGGCGGCCGCCGATTTGCATATTAAGGTAATAATGACTACTTTTGATTTCCGGAAGAATACAAATATACTACAGATATGAGCAGTCTTAAAACATCGTTTGCGGGTTTGGATCTTAAAAACCCGATTGTGGTGAGCAGCAGCTCGCTTACCGACAGCGCCGAGGGGTGTCTCCGTTTCGAGAAGGCGGGGGCGGGAGCCGTGGTGCTCAAGTCTCTCTTCGAGGAGGACATAGTGCGCCGTACAGAGTCGCTTACCGACGCGACGGCGCATGCGGAGTCGGCCGATTACCTTCAGGGGTATCTGCGCGGACAGATGCTGGGCGACTATCTGAAGCTGGTGAAGGAGAGCAAGTCCCTCTGCTCGATCCCCGTCATTGCGAGCATATGCTGCTGCACGGCAGGCGAGTGGACCGACTTCGCCCGCATGATCGAAGAGGCCGGTGCCGACGCTCTGGAGCTCAATGTGATGAGCCTCGCCACCGACAAGGCGGCGGCCGACGGCGCCTTCGAGCAGCGCCATGTCGATATTCTGGCGTCGGTCAAGCGCAGCGTATCCATTCCCGTGATCATGAAGCTGGGGGATAACCTGTCTAATCCCGTGAGCCTGATCGAGCGTCTGCGCGGCTACGGGGCTGCGGCGGTAGTGCTCTTCAACCGGCCGTATCAGACCGATATAGACATCGAGAAGATGGAGTATGTTTCGGGCAGCGTGCTCAGCGACGGGGGCGATCTTTCCAACCCGCTCCGCTGGACAGGCATAGCCTCGGCTGCCGTGAAGAATATATCGTACGGCATCTCGGGCGGTGTGCACGGCGGCGAAGGCGTGGTCAAGGCCCTGCTGGCGGGTGCTTCGGCCGTGGAGGTGTGCAGTGCGCTCTATATGGCTGGCGATGCGTGGGTGGCCGCGGCGCTGGAGTTCGTCGATAAGTGGCAGGAGCGTCACGGTTTCGAAAGTGTGGGCGAGTACCGCGGCCGCATGAATGCCGCCTATGGGGAGCATGTCGACCGTCTGGAACGTACGCAGTTCCTGAAGTATTTCGAAGGCTTCGGTCACAAGCATGCGCACGGCCATCACGGCATGTAGAGGTTGCAGGCGCGGGCGTGTGGCATACCCGTATGAAAACAGAGCGGGCCGTACTCGATCGAGTACGGCCCGCTTCGTTATCGGCGTGAAGCGGCGGTTAAGCCTTGCCGGCAGAACCGAGCACGTTTTCGCACTTGTGCATGTAGAGCTTCTTGAGCTCGTCGCGTGCGGGACCCAGATACTTGCGGGGGTCGAACTCGGCGGGCTGCTCTACGAAGATCTTGCGTATCATGGCGGTCATGGCCAGACGGCCGTCAGAGTCGATGTTGATCTTGCAGACGGCGCTCTTGGCGGCCTGACGGAGCTGCTCCTCGGGGATACCTACGGCATCCTTCAGGGCTCCGCCGTGTGTGTTGATGATCTTCACGTACTCCTGCGGTACCGATGACGATCCGTGCAGCACGATGGGGAATCCGGGAAGCTGCTTCTCGATGGCCTCGAGGATGTCGAAACGCAATGGGGGCGGAACCAGAATGCCGTCGGCGTTGCGGGTGCACTGCTCGGGCTTGAACTTGTTTGCGCCGTGCGAGGTGCCGATCGAGATGGCCAGCGAGTCGACGCCGGTCTTGCTTACGAAGTCGATCACCTCTTCGGGACGGGTGTAGTGGGCCTCCTCGGCCGAAACCTCGTCCTCGACGCCGGCCAGCACGCCCAGCTCGCCCTCGACCGTTACGTCGAACTGGTGGGCGTAGTCCACGACCTTCTTGGTGAGGGCGACGTTCTCGTCATAGGGGAGCGACGAGCCGTCGATCATCACCGACGAGAAGCCCATGTCGACGCAGCTCTTGCAGAGCTCGAACGAGTTGCCGTGGTCGAGGTGCAGGCAGATGGGGATGTTCTTGCCCAGCTCCTTGGCATACTCTACGGCGCCCTGTGCCATGTAGCGCAGCAGGGTCTGGTTGGCGTACTTGCGTGCGCCCGACGATACCTGCAGGATCACGGGCGACGAGCACTCGACGCATGCCGAGATTATGGCCTGCATCTGCTCCATGTTGTTGAAGTTGAATGCCGGTACGGCATAACCTCCGTTGATGGCCTTCTTGAACATCTCGCGGGTGTTCACGAGGCCGAGATCTTTGTACGATACCATAATTCTTACTTTTATGAAGTTGATGAATATATCTTTTCCGCTTTAGGGTTTCCGCGACGCAAATATACAAAAATAAATAGAGTTGGCTAAATTTTTTGGTGTAAGATCGCGTCCCGATGTGCCGTAAGGGCGCCGGCCGCGCGGCGCCCTTACGGCTGCGGCGGAATTAATGTCACGGCGCGCAGTCGAAAAATCATCTTTGCGGCCGTACCGTCGGAAAAAATGGTTAGTTTTGTAATTGCCGGCATCGGGCCGTACCGTACGGGGCCCCGCTGCCGGCATGACAGGCTACTAATCCAAAAAACTGATGATATGAAACGATTGTTACTGTTTTTGCTGGCGGCGGCGTGGCTGCCTGCGGCGGCGCAGGTGAGCGTGTCGTCACTGAAAGTGAACCATATGAGCGAACCGTCGGGTGTGGTCGACGCGCAGCCCGTGTTGAGCTGGGTCGTGGAGAGCCCCGACCGCAACGTCATGCAGCAGGCATACGAGGTGCGTGTATTCTGCGGCGGCCGCAGCGTCTGGCGCTCGGGCCGTGTCGAGTCGGACGATTGCGTCACGGTGGCATATGGCGGCGAACCCCTCGCTTCGGGTACGCGCTACGAGTGGCAGGTGCGCGTGTGGGACGACCGTGGCCGCGTCTCGAAGTGGAGCGAACGCAGCTCGTGGCTCACGGGCATGATGACCGGCGGCGAGTGGCAGGCCGATTGGATCCTGCCCGAGGAGCAGACCGACGCCTCGCCCATGCTGCGCAAGGAGTTTTCGTTGTCGAAACCGGTGGCCTCGGCCGTGGCATACATCACCTCGCACGGCATGTACGAGGCGGCCGTCAACGGCAAAAAGGTGGGGAACGCTCACTATGCTCCCGGGTGGACGTCGTACGACAAGCGCCTGCAATACCAGACCTATGATGTGACCGACATGCTCGTTAAGGGGGCCAACGCCTTCGGCCTCGTGTTGGGGCGCGGCTGGTATCTGAGCCTTCTGGGGTGGTCGAGCGGCGAGCACCAGATATATGCCGAGAACAGAATGGCGGCGCTGGCGCAGATCGTCGTGACCTACCGCGACGGCACGCAGGAGGTGATCGCCACCGATGCCACGTGGAAGAGTTCGACGGGCGAGATCCTCCACTCGACCATATACGACGGCGAGACTATCGACGCGCGTCTCATACAACATGGATGGAGCACGGCGGGCTTCGATGACGGGGCATGGCGCGGCGTCACGGTGGCCGACTATGGCGTGGAGAACCTCGTAAGCAGCGACAGCGAGCCTGTTGTGACACATGAGTACCGCACCCCTGTCGAGGTCATAACCACACCCAAGGGGGAGAAGGTGCTCGACTTCGGACAGAACATGGTGGGCCGCGAGATCTTCACATACAAGGGGCGTCCCGGGCAGGAGATCGTCATCTCGCACGCCGAGGTGCTGGACGAGAACGGCAACTTCTATACCGTCAACCTGCGCTCAGCCAAGGCACAGAGCCGTTATATCTGCAGCGGCGGCGAGGACCGCTTCGAACCGAGCTTTACCTTCTACGGCTTCCGTTACCTCAAGGTCGAGGGCATCGACGGCGAGATCGACCCCGACGACTTCAAGGTGGCGGTCATCTTCTCCGATCTGGCCGAGGCCGGCAGTTTCTCGTCGTCGAACGAGCAGGTGAACCAGCTCCAGAGCAACATACAGTGGGGCCTGCGCGGCAACTTCGTCGACATACCGACCGACTGCCCGCAGCGTGACGAGCGTCTGGGCTGGGCAGGCGATGCGCAGGTGTTCTTCCGCACGGCCACGTTCAACCGCGACGTGCAGAGCTTCTTCCGCAAGTGGCTCAAGGATCTGGCGGCGGACCAGTGGCCCGACGGTCAGGTTACGGATATTGTGCCCATGATCGAGGGGCTCGTGGGCGCCGGCCGCACGGGCTGGGCCGATGTGGCCACCATCGTGCCGTGGCAGCACTATATGGCCTACGGGGACAAGCGCATCCTCGAAAACCAGTTCCCGAGCATGAAGGCGTGGGTGGACTTCATGGTAGGGCAGTGCAAGGAACCCTATCTCTGGAATACGGGCTGGCATTACGGCGACTGGCTCTTCTACAGCGTCGACAACGACACGTCGGGTGTCTCGGCCGTGACATACAAACCGCTCATACAGCAGTGTTTCTTCGCCAACTCGGCCGACGTGACGGCCAAGGCCGCGGCGGTGCTGGGCCTCGACAAGGAGGCGGCATACTATGCCGACGTGGCGGCAAAGGCGCGCGAGGCCTTCTGCAACGCTTACCTGACGCCTGCGGGCTATCTCGTCTCGGCGACGCAGACGGCATACGTGCTGGCCCTGAACTTCGACATGCTGCCCGAGGCGGTGCGTCCCGTTGCGGCGGCGCGCCTTGCGGACAAGGTGCGCGAGTACGGGCACATCACCACGGGCTTCCTCGGTACGCCCTACATATGCCATGTGCTCTCAGAGTGGGGTTATGCCGACCTTGCCTATATGCTGCTGCTGCGCCAGCAGTACCCGGGATGGCTCTATCCCGTAACGATGGGTGCGACCACGATCTGGGAGCGCTGGAACTCGATGATGCCCGACCGCACCATCCCCAACAACGGTATGAACTCGTTTAACCACTACTCGTACGGCGCCATCGGCGACTGGCTCTACCGCGATGCCGTGGGCCTGCACGAGACCTCGGCCGGATTCAAGACCATGGCCGTGAAACCCCATACGGGCGGCGGCTTCACGCACATGCGTGCCGAGCAGATGACACCCTACGGGCGTGCCGCGGCCGAGTGGCGCGACGAGCAGGGCCTCTTCACGCTGGAGGTGACCATCCCCGTCAACACTACGGCCGAGATATACGTGCCCTCGGCGTCGGCCGGTGAGGTTATGCTCGACGGCGCCGCCGTGGCCGCTTCGGCCGATGCCTCGCTCGAAGGCCATGCCGACGGCTACACCAAGGTGAAGGTCGGGTCGGGTACATACCGCTTCGAGGTGAAGCGATAGTCCGTGCATCGTAAAAACGGATTGCGGCGGGGCTTCGGCTCCGCCGTTTTTTTGTGGCTGCGCTGAAGCGGCGCGGCCTCTTTTCGTCCGTAGGATGGCGTGATAGTGCCGGCATGGCGCGGCGGCACGCTACTTGCGTGACGTAAGGGTAAACGTGTGCCTATGGAGAGTGTGCGGGAACAATATTGGCGTTATTCGCTCTTTGTGATAATCTTCGGGCTTGGGGCGGTAATATGCATCGAGCTCTCGCCGTATATCGGGGGGCTGCTCGGTGCGATGACCATATATGTGCTGCTGCGCGGGCAGATGAGTTACCTCACGCTCCGGCGCGGGTGGCGGCGTGCCGCCGCGGCGGCGCTGCTGCTTGCCGAAGCGGTGGTCTGTTTCCTGATCCCGCTGACGCTCATAGTGTGGCTGCTGGTATCGCGCGTGCAGGATCTTACGCTCGACCAGCGGTCGCTCGTCGAGTCTGTGCGCCGCGTAGCCGAAGATACGTGCGAGCACGGGGTATGACCTGCTTCAGGGGGCGAACGTATCGTCTGTGGTGGGGGCCGTGTCGCGTATGGGGCAGGCGTTCCTGCAGGGAGTATTCGGCTTTGGTGTCAATATCGTCATCCTGCTCTTCGTCCTCTACTTCATGCTTGTGGGCGGTGCGCGCATGGAGGCCTATTTCAAATCGCTGCTGCCTTTCGATGCCGCCGTGGCGCGCAGCGTCATGCACGAGATATACAAGATCGTGCATTCGAATGCCGTGAGCATACCACTCATAGCCATCGTGCAGGGCGGCATAGCCTACGTGGGCTATCTTCTCTGCGGCGTGCACAGCGCCCTGTTCTGGGGTGTGGTGACATGTTTCGCTACGGTCATCCCCGTTGTCGGGACGGCGCTGGTGTGGGTGCCGCTCGCGGCCTTCATGGCGCTGGGGCACAATTGGGGTGCCGCCGCGGGACTGCTGGCATACGGCGTGCTGGTGGTGACGCAGGCCGATAACGTGCTGCGCTTCATCCTCCAACGCAGGATGGCCAATACGCACCCCATAGTGACCATATTCGGCGTGCTGGTGGGACTGCCCCTGTTCGGATTCATGGGGGTGATATTCGGGCCGCTGATTCTGGCGATGTTCATATTTTTCGTCCACCTTTTCAAACGCAAGTATATCGACCGCGTCGACGAGGCGCATCTTTTCGAGACGGACTATTGACCGTTCGGCAGGCCGCCGGCATGAAAAAGGCGCCGGAAAGAGTCCCTTCCCGGCGCCTTGCGTCAAATGTCGTCCCGACCGGTTATCTTACGGGCGAGATGATGAAGTTGAAGGTGTAGTCCTTGTAGTCCACCATATACTGCGGCAGCGGCGTCCAGCCCCACGAGTTGATGCAGCCCAGACCCTGCTGTACCAGATCGAAGCAGAGGTAGGTCTTGCCGTCGGGGCGCAGGTCGCCCGAGTGGCGCTGTGCCGGGCCTACCGATACGTCCATCGACTCGATAGAGTAGGGTATGGCCGATGCCGAGAAGGCGTTTTCGGCGATGATGTTCAAGCCGGCGCCGGCCGTGTCGGTCACCTTGTAGTATCGCAGGTCCGAACGGGTGCCCGACTCCTGCGGACGCACGTAACGCTCGTTGTACTGCTCGTCGACGCTCTGCTTATAGATGCCCAGATCGGCGCAGCTCTTGCGGTCCGAATAGTTCTCCACGCAGCCGCGGCCGTAGTATTCCAGCGTGTTGAAGCGTGCGGGCAGCTCCATGCGCATGCCGAAGCGGAACATGCCCGATACCTTGGCCTCCTTGTCGACGGTCATGGCCTCCGATACCTTGATCTGGCCCTCGCCGTTGATGGTATAGGTGATGACCATGTTGGCCTTCACTTCGGGCATCTCGTAGTTTGCCGTAATGACGGCAGCGCCGTTCTCGACCTTGGCATCGAAGCCGCGGAGGTTCATGCGCGGGCTGCGCCATGCCGCAAAACGGTTCTGGAGGTTCGCTCCGAGGTCATTCTCGGTGGGTGCGCGCCAGAAGTTGGGGCGCAGTGTCGAACCCTCGGCCATGAGCGAAACCTGTCCGTATACCATCTCGTTGATGAAACCGGCGCGGTCGAATGCTATGCGCCAGTCGTAGCCCTCGACATAGGTGCATTTCTCGAAGCGGGTGACGGTTACGGGGCGCGACGACTCCTTCATGGCGAAGGCTGCGGCCGTGTCGTAATCCTTGATCGACATCTGGTTCTTTGCCACGACGTGACCTATGTCAAGCAGCGGCTGCTTCTGTGTGAGTACGTAGCGTACGTTGAGCAGAACCTCTGCCGCGTCGGGGCATATGTCGGCAGGGGTGTATCCCAGCGTTATCTGCTTGCGCTGCTGCGGTGCCACGTCGAGGCCCTCCATGCGGCCGGCTTTGGTCACCACGCCGTCCTGTACGAGTTCCCACTCCAGAGCATATGGCTTGAGGTCGGTGAAGAAGTTTTCGTTATATACCTCCACCTTGCCCGATGCGAGGTCAACGGGTGACGTCCAGATCGACTGATACTGGTGCTGTACCTCGTAGGCCTGTGCCTGCGGCGTGCGGTCGGGGGCGATGAAACCGTTGTTGTTGAAAGAGTTGTCGGTGGCGTCGTGGTTGTTGAAGTCGCCGCCGTAGTAGAACGATACCTTGCCGTCCTCATCATATTGAGCCAGACCTTGGTCTACGAAGTCCCAGATGAAACCTCCCTGATAGTGGTCGTACTTGCGTACCAGATCCCAGTACTCCTTGAAGCCGCCGAGCGAGTTGCCCATCGCGTGGGCATATTCGCACTGTATGAGGGGCTTCTTGGGCGAATTCTTGAGGTAGTTCTCGCACCAGTTGTAGTCGGCGTACATCGGGCATACGATGTCGGTGAACTCGGTGTTGATAGCCTGCTCGTAATGTATTGGGCGCGAGGGGTCGTATTCGCGGATCCACTTGTAGCAAGCCTCGAAGTTGGGGCCCATACCGGCCTCGTTACCCATACTCCAGATGATAACCGAGGGGTGGTTCTTGTCGCGCAGAACCATACGGCTGTCGCGCTCGAGGTGTGCCTTGGCATAGATCGGGTTCTTGGCCAGAGTGTGCTCGCCGTAACCCATGCCGTGAGACTCGATGTTGGCCTCGTCGACAACGTAGAGACCATACTCGTCGCACAGGTCATACCATTCGGGCGTGTCGGGATAGTGGCACGTACGTACGGCGTTGAGGTTGAACTGCTTCATGAGCTGTATGTCTTGAATCATGCGCTCGCGCGTCATGACGAAGCCCTTGAGGGGATCTACCTCGTGGCGGTTGGCACCCTTGATCAGCACGGGCTGGCCGTTCACAAGCAGCAGGCCGTCCTTGATCTCCGACGAGCGGAAACCTATTCTCTGTGCGATTGCCTCGGTGGTGCCGCGGCCGTCGTTTACATCGACGATCACCTTGTAGAGGTTGGGGGTCTCGGCCGACCACTTGGCGGGGTTCTCGACGTCGAACGTCACCTCGGCCTTGCCGCTGCGCGGCGTGGCGGTCTGCTCGGCGACGGTGTTGCCGGCGGCGTCGAG
>CASFQF010000058.1 GCA_949296635.1 uncultured Alistipes sp.
GTATTCGGCGAGCTGGTGCCCAAACGTATAGGCATGAATGCCGCGGAGAGCGTAGCCAAGATCGTGGCGCGTCCGATGCATGCCCTGTCGGTGGTGGCGTCGCCGTTCGTGTGGCTGCTGTCGCGCAGCATCGAGCTGGTGTCGCGCATATTCCATCTGCATGAGGCCGATTCGAAGGTTACCGAGGCCGAAATCAAGTCGATAATACAGGAGGGAGCCGAGCACGGCGAGGTGAAGGAGGTCGAGCAGCGTATTGTGGGCCGCGTATTCTCGTTGGGAGACCGTACGGTCGAGTCGATCATGACGCACCGCAACGACCTTGTGTGGCTCGATGCCGAGATGACGCGCGACGAGATACGGGAGCGCGTGAACGCAGCCCCGCATTCCATATATCCGCTGGCGCAGAGGAATCCCGACGCACTGCTGGGCGTGGTATATCTGAAAGACCTGTTTGCGCACCTCGACGACGGTGCGTTCGACATACGCGCCTATGCGCAGCCCGTTAAGTTCTTCCATGAGCAGACGGAGGTCTACAATGCTCTGGACCAGCTTCGCAACGAACATGTGGGGTACGGTATCGTATGCGACGAGTTCGGCGTTACGCAGGGCATATTCACGCTGCGGGACATTCTCGAGGCGCTGGTGGGTACCATGCCCGAGGAGCGTGACGAACCCGATATTGTCGAGCGCGGGGACGGCAGCTGTCTGGTGGACGGGCAGTGCCCGTTCTACGACTTTCTTGCCCATTTCGGCGTTGAGGATGTGTTCCCGCACACCGAGTACAATACCGTCAGCGGCCTGATCCTCGACGAGTTGGAGCATATTCCCGCAACGGGCGAGACGCTCAAGTGGAACGGATTCATGTTCGAGATAGTCGATATGGACGGAGCGCGTATCGACAAGATTCTGGTTACGCCCGACGCTTCGTGGAAGGATGAAAATAGCTGATATAGATCTGGGGCCGCAGCCGTTGTTTCTGGCGCCGATGGAGGATGTGACCGACCCGTCGTTCCGATACATGTGCAAGCGTTTCGGGGCTGACGTGGTCACCACGGAGTTCATTTCGAGCGACGGGCTGATACGCGACGCATGGAAGTCGCGCGCCAAACTGCGCATAGACGATGCCGAGCGCCCCGTCGGTATACAGATATACGGGCACCTGATCGAGCCCATGGTCGAGGCGGCACGTATTGCCGAGACAGCCTCGCCCGATTTTATCGACATAAATTTCGGATGCCCCGTGAAGAAGATCGCCGGCCGCGGCGCCGGTTCGGGCATGATGCGCGATGTGCCGACGATGGTGGAGATGACGCGCCGCATAGTGGAGGCGGTGCGTACGCCCGTTACGGTGAAGACCCGTCTGGGGTGGGACGAGGATTCGAAGAATATCGTCGACATAGCGCTTCGGTTGCAGGACGTGGGTATCGCCGCCATCACGATCCACGGCCGCACGCGCGCGCAGATGTACCGCGGTGAGGCGGACTGGACCCTTATAGGCGAGGTCAAGCGCCATCCCGACATGGAGATTCCCGTTGTCGGCAACGGCGATGTCGATTCGGGCCCCAAGGCCAAGGAGATGTTCGACCGCTACGGCGTCGACGGCGTGATGATAGGCCGCGCGACATACGGTCGCCCGTGGATTTTCCGCGAGGTGAAGCACTATATGGCTACGGGCGAGGTGATGCCCCAGCCGTCGGTGGAGGAGCGTGTGGCCATAGCGAAGGAGCACCTCGCAAAGTCTGTCGAGATAAAGGGCGAGCGTGTCGGGGTGCTGGAGATGCGCCGCCATCTGTCAAATTATTTCAAGGGACTTCCCGATTTCAAGGCTACGCGCCTGAAGCTGGTCACGCTGGACGACCCCGCGGAACTCATGGAGGTGATCGACTCGATCGCCGGCCGCTGGGGCGGTTTCGACATGGGCGCGGCCGTGCCGCCGCCGCTGGCGCACGACATCTGACCGCCGGATACGGGACAATATGCGGCCGTGTCGGTTTTTTGCTGAAAACAACCTGTTTACGATCATAATATGCGCCGCTGCGGCGCGAAATGCACATGCCCGATTTCGATATATTCAACGATACGAGCAAGGCCTATCTGAATGAGTTGAAGCATATGCTCCTCGAGCGCGGCGAGCGTACCGAGATCGCCAAGGGTGACTATTTCGCCCGTACGGGCAAGTATTGCGGGCGGATTGCGTACGTATGTCACGGCGGTTTCAAGTGTACGTGTACCGACAGCCGCGGCAGGGAGCGCATACTGTCATTCATGTTCGAGAATGAATTTATCGCCGATTATATCCCTTCGCGCAACGGAAGTCCTTCGATGCTGAGTATTCGGGCGATGGAGGATTCCGTAGTTTACATGATAGAGATCGAGCGTTTCCGCAGTTTCTTCGAGCGTGAGATCGACGGACGTACATATGTAATCAAAATAATCGAGGTGCTGGCGTTCCGATATATGTGGAAGACGCTGTCGCTGGTGTGCGAGACCCCAGAGGAGCGTTATTTCAGCCTTAAGGAACGTGTGCCCGACATATTCTCGCGCGTGAACCTCAAGGATATAGCCGCCTACATAGGTGTCACGCCCGAAACGCTCAGCCGTATGCGCACGGCATACCTCCACCGCAGCGGCGGCAGCGGAAAATATTGATTCATATCAAGAGTTTTCGCATTTTCAGGGCGAAGCGGATCACTTCATACATACCATTCGATAAATTTGTCATACGGATGTGTGCCGGCGCGCGGTATGCCGCACGCCGGCCGCATCGTATGAAAAACAACTTTTTTACGGGTATTGCTATGAAGATTTCTAAAATTTTTGGCGGCGCGGCTGTTGTCACGGCCTTGTCGCTTGCGGCCTGCGGCGGCACCGCCATCGAAGGTACGTGGCTGGAGCCGATCCCCGGGATGGACGGCGAACAGGGCTTTACGCTCGGGAAGGGCGGACGGGCCGAGTCGGTCAATATGGCTACGCTAAAATACGAGACGTGGAGCCGTAAGGGCGACCGTCTGATCTTGACGGGACAGAGCATCGGAAACGGCCAGACGCTGCAGTTCTCCGATACGCTGCGTATCGAGACCCTCGACGCGCGGACCCTTACGGTGGAGCGCCGCGGCGTTACGTCGACATATCGTCGTGCGGCCGAGTGATCGTGCCGCATACGAATATATGTATGGTTGGAAAATGTGTTTGGGCGGTGTGTCGTGCGGCAATGTATGGATCCTCACGGCACACTTTTTTTTGATATTGCGTATCGGGCGCATACGGATCGAGTCCGGATGTGCGTTTTTAGATATAAAAGACGGATATGAAACTGATGCATTTATTCATGTTGCTGCCGTTGTGTCTGGGTGCATGCGGCGGCACGGACAATACGCAGCGGGCGCCATATGAGGGTTTCGAATGGGGTGAAATCACCGGCGCGGGCCTTACGTTGAGGGCACAGCACAATGAGAATATAAGGCTTCTGGCCGACCCCGAACTGCCCGGGGTGGTTATGGTGCGTAACGGCGACGCCCGCCCGCACATGATGATCCGGGTGTTCGACCTGAAGAACGGTGCGATAGAGGATGTCGCCGGCATACTGCGCGCCGAGGAGGGGTGGGACGACTCGATGACATGCCGTTTCGAGCGGGTGAAGTCGCCGCGGCGCGGTGTGCGCCGTTATGTGATGGTGCCTGACGGCGAGTACGCACGCCGTATGGACGGGGTGATGAAAAGCGAACTCGTGGCCTCGACATGCAACGGTTGGGGTGTCGGCAACAGCGGTATGCGCTGGTTCGAGATCCATGACGACGCGCCCGACAAGGCTATCTTCATGGAGATAGGGCAGGACGCCCCGCTGTTCGACGAGAACAGTGTCGGATTCGTATCGGGAAATGGCGGCGCAGCCTTGTCCGATGACATATTGTATACGTTGGGCGGTACATTGCTCATAGGCCATGAGGTGCGTTCGTTCAGTCCCGACGGCGGCGGCGAGTTCTGGTTTGTCGACCGAACGGGCCGTCTGGAGCAGATGTACGACAGCGTGACGGGCGGCGAGAAAAACGGAGCGCCGTGCCGTGCCCTCCTCAAGGTCGAATACAACGGCCGTTGGGACGACGGTTTTGCCGCCGATTACGACGGGGTCTATCTGGTGCGCGAGGTGGTCGATCTGTCAAAAATGTAGCGGGCGCAGGCCGGCTGCACGTCGCATAAAAGACAACGGTGTGTCAAATGCTTGACACACCGTTCGGTTTTGTGTTCCGGCCGCTTGTGCCGCAGGCCGTTTACTGTTCGGGAGCCGGTGCCACAAACATCGCGGCACGCTTCTTCTTGAGTACCTTGGCCACGGCGTCGCATACCATGGGTTCCATTACCGTGCGGTAGCAGAGAAGGTTGGGGTGGCATGTGTCGCCGCTCCATTTTGGTGGCAGGCCGCCTTTCTCGTCGGTCAGGGCAGGGTAGTAGTTGAGGAAATGTATCTTGTTGGCCTCGGCATACGCCTCGATCATCTTGTTCAGGTCGCGTATCTTCTGCGCCGGCTCGATCTCGGGGCGCCATCCGAACTTCGACGTTGGGGTGACGGAGCACAGTATAACCTTGATGCCGTTGGCTTTGGCCAGCTCGCACATGGATATGATATTGCCCAGCGTATTCTCGGGCGAGATGTAACCGTTGTTCTGCGCCACGTCGTTCGTCCCCGAGAGTATGACTACGGCCTCGGGTTTGAGGTCTATCACGTCGCGGCGGAAGCGTACGAGCATCTCCGATGAGGTCTGGCCGCTGATGCCGCGTCCGACAAAATTGTTCTTCTCGAAGAATTCCGGGTCCATGCGGGCCCAGTTGTCCGTGATGGAGTTGCCCATGAATACCACGTCGGGCGACTCCTTGACGGCGGCGTTGGCTTCGGCATAGCGGCCGAAGGCGGCCCAATCCTTCTGCTGTGCCGCAGCGCATGCGGCCATGGCGATCAGTACGATTGAAAGGAAAATGCGTTTCATATTGTTGGGTTTATTGATGTAGTCCTCCGCAGAGCCATTACAAATGTACAAAAATCTATGCTAATGTGTGGTATATTTACCCCGAAATAGCTAAATTTGCACTCCGAAAATAAATCATCGCTGTAAATACCAAATGGAGAACTTCACACCTACCGCCTATACGCTCAAGTGTGTGGCTACGGGCCACGAATTCGAGGATGCGGGCTGGACGCTCGAGTACAAGTCGTGCACCGAGCCTTCGCTCATACGAACCATATACGCCAAGAAACAGCTCGAGGTCAGGGACGACAGCTACGGACTCTACAAATTCTGCGATTGGCTTCCCGTCAACCGCATGCTGAAGGGGTCGGCTGCGCCCGTCACATACAAGAGCGAAGGTCTGGCGCGCCATCTGGGGCTCGAAAACCTTTACATTACGCTCAACGGCTACTGCCCCGAGCGCGGTGCGGCCATGACCACATGCTCGTTCAAGGAGACCGAGGCGTACAGCGTATGCGGCCGCGCCAAGGCCGATGAGGATCGTATTCTGGTTGTCGCGTCGGCCGGAAATACGGCCCGAGCCTTCGCCAAGGTGTGCTCGGAGAACAATATAAGGCTGCTGTTGTCTGTACCTGCCGACAACCTCTCGGCCATGTGGTTCGACAAACCGCTCAATCCGTGTGTCAAGCTTATCGCATGCGACAGGGGCGGCGACTACTTCGATGCCATACGTTTGGGTGACATGCTTGTCCGCTCGCCCCGATTCTACGCCGAGGGCGGCGCCAAGAATGTTGCGCGCCGCGACGGCATGGGCACAACGGTGCTCTCGGCCGTCACGACCATAGGCCGTATCCCCGACTACTACTTCCAAGCCGTAGGCAGCGGTACGGGTGCCATAGCGGCATGGGAGGCCAATATGCGTCTGGTCGAGGACGGGCGTTTCGGCAGCAACACCATGCGGCTCGTGGTGTCGCAGAATGCGCCCTTCGTCCCCATGTACGATGCATGGCGGGCCGATTCGCGCGAGTTGTTCCCATATGCGGCAGACAAGGCGCGCCGCGACGTTGCCATAATCGACGCCAAGGTGCTGTCGAACCGCAAGCCGCCTTACGGACTGCGCGGCGGTCTGTACGATGCCTTGAAGGCTACCGACGGCGATGTGCTTACGGCGACGAACGCCCAAGTGCGCAAGGCATCCAAGCTGTTCGAGGAGTTGGAGGGCGTGGACATACACCCTGCGGCAGCCGTAGCGCTGGCATCGCTCATAAAGCAGGCCGGCGACGGTAAGATCGCCCGCGACGCATGCGTCATGCTCAACATCACGGGTGCCGGCGAGAGGCGTTTCCGCGAGGAGCACGATTTGGTATATCTCGAGCCTTCGCACATATTCCCGCTCGATGCCGATGCCGACAAGGTCGTGGCTGCGGTGGAAGCCCTGTTCGATTAAGCAAAGCAGAGAGCATGATGTTATATCCCGTAAGATTCATCCCCCGCTTGAAGGAGCGGTTGTGGGGCGGGCATGAGTTGCTTGCCAAAGCCAAGGCCGGTAAGGCGCAGCATGTGGACCCGTCGAAAGCCTATGGCGAGAGCTGGGAGTTGTCGGCCGTTGAGGGCGACGTCTCGGTCGTGGCCAACGGCTTTCTGAAGCGCAACAACCTCGAGGAGATAATCGAGGTATATATGGGCAGCCTCATCGGTGACAAGATATATGACCGTTACGGATTGACCTTTCCGCTGTTGGTAAAGAGCCTCGACTGTCACGACGTGTTGTCTGTTCAGGTGCATCCCGACGACGAGCTTGCGGCCGAACGCCACAACTCCTACGGCAAGACGGAGATGTGGTATGTTGTGGACCGCACACCCGGGGCGGCGCTTTATGTGGGTTTCAAGGATACGTCGATCACGCGAGAGGAGTATCTTGCCGCCGTCAACGAAGACCGTCTGCCCGAACTGCTCAACCGCGTGGAGGTGGAGCCCGGCGACGTGTTCTTCATCCCTGCGGGCACGGTGCATGCGCTGGGCAAGGGCATAGAGGTGCTGGAGATACAGCAGACATCCGATATTACATACCGCATATACGATTGGAACCGTGTCGACGCGGAGGGCCGCTCGCGCGAACTGCACACGGCGCTGGCCGTCGATGCCATCGACTTCGCACGTGACGGGGCCTCGTGCCACATGCTCTACCATGCCGAGAAAAACCGTCCCGTAACGCTGGTCGACTGCCCGTATTTCACCACGAACCTCATTGATCTGGACGGCAGTGCGGAACGCGATTTCGCCACGCTCGATTCTTTCGTACTCTACATCTGCGCCGAGGGTGAGGCCGATGTCAGAATGGGGGAGAACGCCGAGCGCCTTTCTCCGCTCGATCTGGTGATGATCCCGGCCGAGGCCGACAGCGTGGAGATCTCCGGCCGCGGCAAACTGCTCGAGGTATACATAAAATAACAGGCCAAAGTATCAGCATATAAATGGATGGCTCAACTTGTTGAGCCATCCATTTCGTTTTGACGTCATAAATTACCGAAAAGTCAGTCACGTTCTGCGGTTCGGTATTCAGAAAGGACCTTGCCGTAGTCATAGACGAAAGAGACGTCCCCATAGGCCTCCGCATAGTCGCCGTCGAGGTATACCGCATAGGCCGTAATGCTGCGTATGCCGAGACGTGCATATGTGTCTACGTCAGAACGGAAAACATCGCCATGCCATGTGAGACGTTTGGCCGGCTTCTTCCAGTCGCTTACGAACGATATGTCCATCCAATATTCGAGCACCTGCGCCGTGTTTGCGGGAAAGACCTTCAGGTTGGCTTCCAGCGCGTCGAGATATTCGCCGTGCGTGATCTGCATCCCTTCGCGCTGTGCGTCGCGTTGGCACAGGGGGCGCTCCCACGTGCGGAAGAAGGGTGCGAACTCGAGAAAGATCCCTTCGGCGGGCTTCACCGTCGAGGGCGGTTCCAGCGTGTTCTGGTATGACAGATGTGCCAGCATCGCCTTGTCATCCACCTCGCGCAGCGCTGCCATAATGCGGTTCTCTATAAGAAGGGCCTGATCGCTGTCGTTGAGGTTGCGGCACTTGTCGCAAAAACATCTCTTGCCGCCGTCGTCGAGCCAGAAGTAGTATTTATGGTTTGTCGGGGGGTATTTCTCCGCACGCGCCTTGGCATTGCGGGCGATGATCTCCAGCGCCTCCGCTGACGACGGGCAGCAGTTGTAGTCATTCACGCGGTTGCCCTGCTCGTCCATGCGGAAGTATTCGGGGTGTCCGTCGTAGAGGGCGCGCGGCAGCAGCTCGGCCATGGCATGCTCCTGATATTCGACGTATATGCCGTTTCGGGCGCAGCGGTCGAGGAAATCACGGTATTCGGGAGTCTGTTTGGTCGCCTCGCCGCAATATATGCTCAATGTGTTCACACCGGCGCTGTCGGCCATTGCTACCCAGTCGAGACGGGCGGGGTCCTTTACGTCGTCCCACGAGAGGACTATGCCGCGGGTTGTAAAGTAGGGTTGGTCGCCGCGGTTGCCGCAACAGCCTGCGGCCGCCAAGGCGGCGAGAACGATGGTGCCGATACGTAAAAGGTTTTTCATAAAGGGCATTCCGGGTTGGTTTGAACAAAATTACGTAATTTTCCCGTTTCCGCCAAAAACAGACCGGCATTGCATATTTTGTGGCGCCCCTTGCGAAAAACAGGCGGGAGCGCCCTGTCATGGACGCTCCCGCCGGAATATGCCCGTATCCCGCTATTTGTAGAATATCGAGCTTATCTCCTTGTAGTTGTGTACGCGCTCTATAACGTTGGCGAAGATGTCCGCCACCGACAGCACGGTGAACTTGTGCAGGTCCTTTTCCGGTTTCAGCGGAATGGTGTCGGTAACGATCACCTCCTGAAGCTGGCTGTCGTTTATGCGCTCGTATGCGGCCCCCGACAGCACGGGGTGGGTGATTACGGCGCGGACGCTCTTGGCGCCCTTCTCCATGAGCATGTTGGCCGCCATGCAGATCGTGCCGGCCGTGTCGATCATGTCGTCGACGATGATTATGTTGCGGCCCTCGACCTCGCCGATAGCGGTCATGCTGCCGACGACGTTGGCCTTGGCGCGCTCCTTGTGCGAGATGATGATGGGGGTGTGCAGGTGCTTGGCATAGGCGTTGGCACGCTTGGCGCCGCCCATATCGGGCGCTGCGATCGAGAGGTCCTCGATGTTGAGGCTCTGGATGTAGGGTACGAAGATGCCGCTGGCGTAAAGCGCGTCGACGGGGACGTCGAAGAAACCCTGTATCTGGTCGGCGTGCAGGTCCATCGTCATGATGCGGTCGACACCTGCCGCAACGAGCAGATTGGCCACGAGTTTGGCGCCTATGGGTACGCGGGGGCGATCCTTGCGATCCTGACGCGCCCAGCCGAAGTATGGCATTACGGCAATCACCTTGTATGCCGATGCGCGCCGTGCCGCGTCGATCATCATGAGCAGTTCCATCAGGTTGTCCGACGAGGGGAACGTCGACTGTATGATGAATACCGTGCATCCGCGTATCGACTCGTTGTAGTAGGGTTGGAACTCGCCGTCGCTGAACTGAAGGACCTCGGAATCGCCGAGCGTCGTGCCGTAGCTTGCAACTATCTTTTCGGCAAGATATCGCGAGCTGCGCCCCGAGAAGAATTTGATTTTATGAATCGCCATGATCGTTAAAAATATGTTACACATATAATAATAGCTGCGCTGCGGCCGGTATGTTCCGCGGCCTGAATTGTCAACTTTTTATAAACAATCGCCGATATATGCGAGGATCTCGTCGCGGCCCGCGCCCGTCGCGCTTGACGACAGGAACATCGGCGGCAGCTCCTCCCACTGTTCCGCCAGTATGCGGCGGTATGTGTCGACGTTGCGGCGCGTCTGCGCGGCCGACTGTTTGTCGCACTTGGTGAATATGATGCCGAAAGGGATGCCGTTCTCACCCAGCATCTCGATGAAGCGCAGGTCGATCTTCTGGGGTTCGAGACGGCTGTCCACCAGCACGAAGAGGTAATGCATGCGTTCACACCGCAGCACGTAGTCGAGGATTATCTGTGCGAATCCGCTCCGCTGCGCCTTCGAGACACGCGCATACCCGTAGCCCGGCAGGTCGACAAGATACCATGCTTCGTTTATCAGGAAATGGTTTATCAGGCGGGTCTTTCCCGGTGTCGCCGATACCTTGGCCAGCCCCTTCACGCCCGTAAGCATGTTTATGAGCGACGATTTGCCCACGTTGCTGCGGCCGATGAAGGCGATGTCGCGCATGGCGTCGCGCGGGACCTGCGACACCTTCTCGGAACTGCATACGAATTGGGCTCTGTTGATCTGCATCTATGGGGCATGCGGCCGTTAGGCGGCTTTTACGGCGCAAAAATAGTAAAAAATCGCGATTGCAAAAAACGCTCTCCGCAGTGGCCCGTGCCGCGCCCGTAAATGCAGCCGTGCGGCGGCGACTTTTTTGCCTTGCGGCATTGTCTTGTTCCGGAAAAACACTATATTTGTAAGTTAAACGATTGTCGCCGCCGGCCGTATCCGCCGGGCGCCGCCGTGCGGATATGCGCGGCATGTTCCGTCTTGTTATCGCCGCGGATGCGGCGCGGGATGGCTCGGGTGCCGTGTGCGGCAGCGGGGCGTCGGGCGGTTTAGCGTTAACGTACGAATCAACAATGTCAGACCCTTATCGAATTATGGACAGAGGCAACAACGTGGTCGAACTTCGCAACGTGGCCATATATCACAGCGACGGCTCGTCGCGCAGCGGAGTGGGGGCCGAAGGGGAGCTGGTCCTCTCGGATGTCAACCTGTCGGTGGCAGCCGGCGAAACGGTATATTTCATCGGCCGCGTCGGCAGCGGCAAGAGCACCCTGCTCAAAACAATGTACGCCGAGGTGCCCCTGCACGAGGGCGAGGGCCGTGTCGTGGGTATGGACCTGCGGCGGCTGCGGCGCAGCGCCATCCCGTACCTGCGCCGCCGCATGGGCATCGTGTTTCAGGATTACCAGCTGCTCGACGACCGCAACGTCTTCTTCAACCTATACGACGTGATGAAGGCCACGGGCTGGAAGCGCGATGCCGACATACGCCGGCGCATAGACGAGGTGCTTACGCTGGTGGGGCTCGACAACAAGGCCTACAAGATGCCGCACGAGCTTTCGGGCGGCGAACAGCAGCGCCTGACCATAGCCCGTGCGCTGCTCAACGCGCCGCGGCTGCTGCTGGCCGACGAGCCCACGGGCAACCTCGACCCCGTCACGGCCGACGGCATCATGCGCCTTTTCCGCGAGATTGCGGCATCGGGCTGCGCCGTGATAATGTCGACGCACAATACCGCTCTTATCGAGCAGTATCCGGCGCGCACCATACTCTTCTCGAAGGGGCGCATCTCCGAAATAGACATCGAAAAAAGTCTCGATGCCAAACCTTCGGATATGGGAAGATAAGGCCCCTGCAGTTTTGGAAAAACCGATAAAAAAACCTATTTTTGTATGCTTTAAACAAAGGATACGAAACTGAATCAATATATGACTACAGAACAGGAAAATATCATGAAGCAGGAAGAGGAATACTCGGCATCCAACATTCAGGTGCTCGAGGGCCTCGAAGCCGTGCGCAAGCGTCCCGCCATGTACATAGGCGACATCGGCGAGAAGGGTTTGCACCACCTTGTATACGAGGTTGTGGACAACTCTATCGACGAGGCGCTGGCCGGATACTGCTCGCATATCGACGTAACCATCAACGAGGATAACTCCATCACCGTAAAGGACGACGGCCGAGGGATACCTGTCGACTACCACGAAAAGGAGGGCAAGTCGGCCCTCGAGGTCGTACTTACGGTGCTGCACGCGGGCGGTAAGTTCGACAAGGGCAGCTACAAGGTCTCGGGCGGTCTGCACGGCGTGGGCGTATCATGCGTCAACGCCCTTTCTACCGAGCTGGTGGCGGAGATACACCGCGGCGGCAAGATATACAGGCAGACCTACAGTGAAGGTGCA
>CASFQF010000059.1 GCA_949296635.1 uncultured Alistipes sp.
AGCGTCATCGAGAAGGAGCGCCGCGGCGAGTTCCTCGGCAAGACGGTTCAGGTGATACCGCACATCACCGACGAGATCAAGCGCCGCATACAGCTGCTCGGCACCACGAAGAAGTACGACGTCATAATCACCGAGATCGGAGGTACGGTCGGGGACATCGAGTCGCTGCCTTTCATCGAGTCGGTGCGTCAGCTGCGCAACCAGCTCGGATACCGCAATTCGGTGCTCATACACCTCACGCTCATTCCCTACATGGCCGCTTCGGGCGAACTTAAGACCAAGCCGACGCAGCATTCGGTCAAGGAGCTGCAGTCGTCGGGACTGCAGCCCGACGTGCTGGTGCTGCGTACGGAGCATCCGCTTTCGGACGAGGTGCGCCGCAAGGTGGCGTTGTTCTGCAACGTTACGCCCGATGCCGTCGTGGAGTCGATCGACGTGCCGACGATATACGAGGTGCCGCTGCGCATGCATGCACAGCATCTGGACGAGGTGCTGCTCTCGAAGCTGGGCGTGGAGAGCCACGAGGAGCCCAACATGGATGCGTGGCGCGATTTCGTGGACAAGGTCAAGCACCCGAAATACAAGGTCGAGATCGCGTTGGTGGGCAAGTACACCGAACTGCCCGACGCCTACAAGTCGATATGCGAGTCGTTCATACACGCCGGTGCGGCTAACGACTGCAAGGTTAAGCTCACATACGTCAACTCGGAGAAGATCACGCGCGAGAATGTGGCCGATACGCTGGGCCGCATGGCGGGCGTTGTGGTAGCCCCGGGCTTCGGCAACCGCGGCATCGAGGGTAAGATCGAGGCCGTGCGATATGCCCGCGAGAACAAGGTCCCCTTCTTCGGCATATGCCTCGGCATGCAGAGTGCCGTTATCGAGTTCGCGCGCAACGTGCTGGGCCTGCATGACGCCCATTCGAGCGAGATGGAGCAGACGAAGAACCCCGTCATAGACCTCATGGAGGAGCAGAAGGGCATTACGGCCAAGGGCGGCACGATGCGTCTGGGCGGCTACCCCTGCCTGCTGAAGGCCGGTACGCGCGTCCGCGAGGCTTACGGCAAGGACCTTATCGTGGAGCGCCACCGCCACCGTTACGAGTTCAACGGCGCCTACCTGCCGCAGTTCGAGGCTGCGGGCATGATAGCGGCGGGAACGAACCCCGAGACGGGTCTGGTGGAGGTGATCGAACTTAAGGACCACCCGTGGTTCGTAGGTACGCAGTACCACCCCGAATACAAGAGCACGGTGGCTACGCCGGCGCCGCTGTTCGTCTCATTCGTGCGTGCGGCGATGGATTATGCCGAGGCCAACGGGCTGGAGGAGACGGTGGCAGAGAAGTAATAAAGGGTCCTGTTGCGGCGTGCGGGAGAGCGGTGCAGGGTGCACGGGAGTGTGCCGGCGGAATCGGTCTCTGCGGGTGATTGTGTGCGGCGCGGGATTCGAATCGTAACCCAACGGCGGCGGGGCCGCCGGTCTAAAATCGAATAGAAACGACAGATGGATAAGAAAACTATCGTAGGAGTGTTGCTCATGTCCTTGATCTTCGTGGGATATGTGGTATACAGCTCCAGACAACAGGCAAAATATCAGGAATATATGGCACAGGTTGCCGAGGAGGAGGCCGCGGCCGTTGCCGCCGCCGAACCCGCGGCAGCGCAGGAGCCGGCTTTCGAGCAGGCCGATACTACGGCTGCGGCAGACCGCGATGCCGAGATCTTCGGGGCGTCGCTGGCTGCGGCGCGCGACCGTGCCGCACAGACGGTGACCATGTCGAACGACTGCCTTACGGTGGAGTTCTCGACGCTGGGCGCCTCGATGCACAAGGTGACGCTGGCCGAGTACACCAAGTATGCGCCGCGCAAGGAACGTAACGAGAAGGTGGTTTTGTATGAGCCTGCGGCGTCGCACATGGGGCTGGAGTTCTACATGCGCAACGGCCTGAACAATGTGCCTGTGAACACTTCGGAGTATGTCTTCGAAAATCTGGGCGTAACGCGCGGCGACGGTTTCCAGAAGCTGACGATGCGTCTGGACGTGGCGCCCGAGGCGTACCTCTTGTACGAATACGTGCTGTATGACGAGAAGGCTCCTGCGCGCGACTACCTGCTGGATTTCGACATCAAGCTGGTGAACATGTCGCAGCTGATGGCCAACCAGTCGACGCTGAACCTGTTGTGGACGGCCCGCACGTACCAGAACGAGCGCGGCTACCAGAGCGAGAACATGTATACGACGGTGTCGTACCGCTTCCCCGATGAGGCGTCCATAGAGAGCCTTTCGACGGGTGACGGCGAGCGGCAGGAGACGGTGCAGAATACCGTCAACTGGGTGGCGTTCAAGCAGCACTACTTCTCGGAGGCGCTCATCGCCCGCGACAACTTCAGCTATGCCGACGTGAAGTATGTCACCGAGCCCGAGGATTCGGGGTATGTCAAGACTTTCACGGCACGTCTCGGTCTGCCGTACGATGCCCAGACAACGCAGTACGACATGTCGGTATACTGCGGTCCGAACAAGTATGCCGTGCTGTCTAATGTGGTCGACGAAGAGGGCAGCAGGATCGCCCTTGAGCGTCTGATCCCGCTGGGCGGCTGGCTCGTGGGGTGGATCAACCGCTGGATCGTGATCCCCGTGTTCGATTTCCTTAGCAAGTATATCGGCAGCTTCGGATTAATCATCCTGATCCTTACCGTCCTTGTCAAGCTGCTCATCTTCCCGCTCACGTACCGCAGTTACCTTTCTACGGCCAAGATGCGTGTCATCAAGCCCGAAGTTGACGCCCTGAACGAGAAGTACCCGCGTCAGGAGGATGCCATGAAGAAGCAGCAGGCGATGATGGAACTCTACAAGAAGGCGGGCATCAACCCCCTCGGGGGATGCATTCCTCTGTTGATACAGCTGCCTATCTTGTGGGCCATGTTCCGTTTCTTCCCTGCGAGCATCGAGCTGCGCGGCGAGTCGTTCCTCTGGGCCGATGACCTTTCGGCATACGACAGCATCATCGACCTGCCATTCTCGATTCCGTGGTACGGGGACCATGTGAGCCTTTTCGCGCTGCTGATGTGCGCCGCGATGGTGGGATTCTCATATTTCAGCTACCAGCAGACCGCTTCGAGCCAGCCCCAGATGGCGGGCATGCGTTTCATGATGGTCTACCTCATGCCCATAATGATGTTGTTCTTCTTCAATACCTACGCTTCGGGTCTGTGCTATTACTACCTGATGTCGCAGTTGATCACCATCGGTATCATGACCGGTATCCGCCACTTCGTCGACGACGATAAGATACATGCCATGATTCGCCGCAATGCCGAGAAGCAGAAGAACAAGAAGAAGTCGAAGTTCCAACTCCGCTACGAGGAGCTCATGCGCCAGCAGCAGGAGCAGTTGCGCCAGCAGCAGAAGGGACGCCGATAGAATTTCGGGGAGAGTACGTGTGCTGCCGCCGGCATCGGGGCGATGGCATGCGTGACAATATCGGAGACGCGCACCGGAGGGCCTTTGGGCCGGATCCGGTGCGCGTCCCGTATTATAATAAGTGTTGCAGGCGTCTATGCGAGTATCCGTTCGATGCGGTCGAGCTCTTCGGCCGTGAGGCCGGGGCCGTCGAGGACGCCGAGGCTGTCGATGAGCTGTTCGGCCGAGCTGGCGCCGACAAGGACGCTCGTGACACGGGGATCGCGCAGCACCCATTGCAGGGCCATCTGTGCGAGCGACTGGCCGCGCTCGGCCGCGATGTCGTTAAGGGCCGCTATGCGGCGCAGCTTTTCCGGAGTTATATCGTCGGGGCGGAGGCGTCCCGTGGGTCGCGCGGCGCGCGAGCCGTCGGGTATGCCGTGCAGGTATTTATTGGTCAACAACCCCTGCGCCAGCGGCGAGAAGGCGATCATACCGATGCCCTGCCGTTCGAGTTCGGGCAGCAGGCGAGCTTCGGTCCAGCGGTCGAACATCGAATAGCGCGCCTGATGTATCAGGCAGGGGGTGCCGTTGCGGCGCAGGATGTCGGCGGCGCGGCGGGTACGCTCGTCGTCGTAGTTCGAGATGCCGGCATAGAGGGCCTTGCCGCGGCGCACGGCGTCGGAGAGCGCTTCCATCGTCTCTTCGAGCGGTGTTTCGGGATCGGGGCGGTGCGAGTAGAATATGTCTACATAGTCGATGCCCATGCGGCGGAGGCTCTGGTCGAGCGACGCGAGGAGGTATTTGCGGCTGCCCCAGTTGCCGTAGGGGCCGGGCCACATGTCGTAGCCCGCCTTTGTCGAGATTATGATCTCGTCGCGGTAGCGGCCGAGGCCGTCGCGCAGGATACGGCCGAAGTTCTCCTCGGCCGAGCCGTAGACGGGGCCGTAGTTGTTGGCGAGGTCGAAGTGCGTGACGCCGCGGTCGAAGGCGGTGAAGGCGGTGCGGCTGTAGACGGCATAGTCGTCGACGCTGCCGAAGTTGTGCCACAGGCCGAGCGAGAGGCGCGGCAGGAGCAGGCCGCTGCGGCCGCAGCGGGCATATTGCATCGTGTCGTAACGCGATGACGGGGCTGTATAGGTATCCATGATGACGGGGTGTTTCTACAAATGTACGAAAATACGGGAGCAATGGCAAGCGAAATGGCGGTTATCGTCTTCTATCGGCCGCGCCGCCCGTATCGCGGTGCCGGAATGCCTTTGCAACGGCCTTCGGAGCCGTATTATTTTGCGGTTTGCGTTATTATGATTATTTTTATGATTGTCTTCGGGGCATTGCCATGCGGCGGCGTGCGTGCCCGAAACCAAAACAAGGGCTTTACATTTTTATATAGGTTATGAATAGCTTACGCTTGACAAAAGTTGCGGCTGCCGTTGTGTCGGCTGCCGTTGCAGCACTTTTTTTCGGCTCTTCGTTTGTCGGTTGCTGTGCGCGGCCGCCGATGGAGTGCGACCGCGGGGCGATGTATGCCGCAATCGAGGCGCTGTGTGCCGACTCGATGGCGGGACGCCGCGCCGCAAGCGGCGGCGACCTGCGCGCGGCCCGCATGCTGGCGGGTATGATGGAGAAGGCGGGATGCGAGCCCTTGTGGGAGGAGGCTGTCGTGCCGTTCCATCTCTATGATGCCTTCAAGACGTTGAATATACATTGGAGGGATGTATCGAAGAGCTATTTCCCGGGCCCGTGGCGCGACTCGACATACAATGTGGCGATGGTCATCCGCAGCCGATACCCCGATGCCCCGAAGGTGCTGCTGGGTGCGCACTACGACCATATAGGAAGGATGTTCATAGCCCAAGCCGGTATGAAGGATACGCTTATGCTGCGCGGCGCCAACGACAACGCCTCGGGAGCCGTGGCCGTGACGGAGGTAGCGCGCCTCCTGCGGCCATATGCGCGCGACTTCAAGCGCGACCTTGTGGTGGCGCTGTTCGGCGCCGAGGAGATGGGTATGGTCGGATCGCAGTATTTGGCTGCGATGCTGCGTGACAGTTCGGTGAAGGTGGGGTATATGGTCAACCTCGAGATGCTGGGCCGCCTGAAGGAGGACAATTTCCGCATGCACCTTTTTGTCGATGACATGGATGCGTTGAAACAGATCTCCGTACCGAATGTCGATTCGCTTTCGGTAGGCGTGGTGATGAAGAACTCCGGAGCGTCGGACCATCTATCCTTTACGGCAATGGGAATCCCCGCGTCGATGTTCGCTACGGATGACTACGCCACGCTGCATCGGGATACGGATACGCCCGAGAGCCTCAACATGGAGGGTATGGAGCGTGTGGTGAACTATATCACCCGTAATGTCTATGCACTGCTGACGGCCGAGCGGCTGCCGGCACCCAATGGGATTCCGGAGTCCGAGTAGGCGAAGTTCCGGATAACGGTTGATGCGGGTGCGGATCGTATGATTTGCGCCCGCATTTGTTTGTGCCTGCACGGCGGGGAGACGGCGCTGTCTCCGAAAAAATATGGATTCGGCAGATTTTTTTCGGGCGGAATGTTTGGAGACAACGATTTTTTGTATACATTTGCACTGTACTATTGATGTGGTACGGCGCGGCGGACCTCCGCCGCCGTCCTACGGAGCGTGACAGCGGGAACTGCGCGCGGCGGCCGTTGCGGCCGACAGGAAGGCAATAGAGCAAGCTATGATTGAAATGTATGATTTGCATGCGGGGTACGGCCGTAAGCGCGCCGTCCTGCGGGGTCTCGGCGGCGCGATCGCCGAAGGCCACATCTACGGTCTGCTTGGTGCCAACGGCAGCGGCAAGACCACACTCATGAAGACATGGGCGGGGGCGCTGTATCCCGTATCGGGCCGTGTCGATGTCTTCGGGAGCATTCCTGCGGACCGCAAGGCCGATTTTCTGGCCTCGACGGTCTACATGCCCGACGAGATGTCGTTCCCGCCGCTCGCGGTGACGGCATTCGAGAGGGTGTACGGCCGTTTCCGCCCGCACTTCTCGCACGAGGAGTTCGACTCTTACCTTCACGAGCTTGATTTCAGTTTCGGGGTGCGGCTCGACCGCCTCTCGACGGGCAACCGCAAGAAATTCTTTATCGCTTTCGCTTTGGCGTGCAACCCCGCGCTGTTGTTGATGGACGAGCCGACCAACGGTCTCGACATAGAGTCGAAGAAGGCTTTCCGCCGTATCCTCGCCTCGTTCGACACGACGGGGCGCGTGGTTGTCGTCTCGACGCATCAGGTGGCCGATCTGAACAACCTGCTCTCGGCGGTGGTGGTGCTGCGGGAGGGGCGCATGGTACTCAACGCCACCTTCGACGCCATAGCCGGCAAGTTGAGTTTCGGCGGCCCGTCGGCGCCGGATGCCTTCTATGCCGATGGCTTGAGGTCGATAAGCCTTAACCGTGACGGCGAATATACCGACGTGGACGTCGAGTCGCTGTATCACGCCATACACGAGAGCGAGCGCGTGCGCTCGTTCATCGCCGAAAATTTTTCGGGTAATTCTTCGGAGAACAACTCCGTAAAAATCGCGGAAGATTGCGCGGGAAAGGAGGGTGTATGTTGAGGAGCATAATATATTTGGCGGCGTGCCACTGGCGCGAGCATTGGCTGCGCGAGGTACTCTGCCTGCTGGCCGTTGCGGCTGTAACGGCGTTGCTTTATGCGGGCAACCTGTCTGCTTCGGGTTCGGTATCGGCGGCGTTCGTGGCCAGACAGTTGGGCAATATCCGATACGATGTTGTCCTGTGGTGGATTGCCGTGACGGCTGCCTATACCCTTCTGACGGCATTCCACGGCTATGGCGACACGCGCCGCTGCTATGCGACACTGTTGCTGCCGGCGTGCAGCGAAGCGAAATATGCGTGGGAATGGCTGCGCACAATGGTTATATTCCCGCTGGCGGCGCTGGCTCTGATATGGGGTGTCGATGCCGTGACGGTCAGGTACATGGCGCATGCGCGGCCCATACTGGCTGATGTATTGGGCGACGCCTTCTCGCTGTGGGATGCCCTTACGGCAACGGGCGAGCCGTTGAATTATATACCTTACAACATATACCTTGCCGTTTGGTTCAATTCTGCGGCCATGCTCGTGCGTTCGGGCTTACGCCCTGCGGTGGCGGTGGTGACGGCGGTGGCTGCGTTGGCGGTGGCGCTTACGTTCCCGTGGTCCACGGAGCGTACGGCGCTCTACCCGTTCGTGTGGGTGGAGATGGAACGCGGCTATGCCGTGACGTGGTCGATGCCGGTGTCGTGGTGTTCGCGCATGGCCGGCTATGCGATAAGTTATGTGTGGTATGCGGCGCTGCCGGTGGCGGCATATGTGCTGTCGTACCTTAAATTCAAGGAGAGGGAGATATAAAGTGAAATTTTCTGACAACAGACCCGTATTTCTGCAGATCAAGGTATGGATCGAGGACCATATCCTGCGCGGTGAGTGGGGCGCCGCTACGCAACTACCGTCGGTGCGCGAGTTGAGCGTGCGTTTCGGCGTGAATGCCAACACCGTGGTGCGTACTTATGAGCGTATGCTCTTCGACGGCTCGGTGCGGAGCGTGCGCGGCGTGGGATTCTTCGTCGCCGACGATGCCCGCGACACTGTCGTGGCGCGCCGCCGCGAGGAGTTCTACTCGGAGACGCTGCCGGCGTTCGTCGAACAGATGAAGCTTTTGGGTGTCGACATGCAGGAGGTGGCGCGGGCCTATGACGAAAAAACGAAAAACGAAAGCAACGATGATACGAAGAACAAGCAATAGATTCGCGTTGGCGGCCGCGGCCGTCTTCGTGTTGCTGCCGGTGCTGTCGCTGACGGTGAACAGCGTGCGTGCCGGGAGGTGCGTCGAGGAGCTGATGCCCCTCATGCGGCGCATATCGGACAATGACATACATGTGGTGGAGCTCTCGGGACGCAAGGCGTCGGCGGGTATGCTCTATGTGCAGAATGCGTGGCGCACGCTCAATCTGATTGAATTGAACGTCATGCCCCATGAGATGACGATCGCGGGCGACACGCTGCGCGTGGTGCTCGACGACGAGAGCGACGTATATCAGGGCCGCATCATACTGGCCAACCTCAAGTGTGTTATACGTAACGGAGAGACTACCATGCTGCGGGAGCATTGATGCCCGCCAAACCTGAAATTTTTTACAAACCATCTTCCCGTCGCCCCGCGGTTTGCCGCATGCAGTTCCCGCTTCAGCCCGTACAGGATGCGATAGAGAATGAGAATGTGTAAAAATTTCGGACATGTTTAATACTTTGCGAATTTTGTGTCGGGGCCTTGTCGCCCCGATGGCATTGGCCGCATTGTGTATGGTCGTCCCGGCGGGGTGCGGCCGTGAGGCGCGGCCATCCATGCAGTGCGACCGCGAGGCGATGTATGCGACTATAAAGACGCTCTGCGCCGACTCCTTGGGAGGCCGCCGTGCCGGCAGCGGCAACGACTTGCGTGCGGCGCGTCTGCTTGCAGACGAATTGCACGCGGCAGGGTGTGAGCCGTTGTGGCGGGAGGCCATTGTGCCGTTCTGCATACCGGCGGGGCGCCGCGGTATGGACAAGGTGCTGGCCGGCGAGTGGCGCGACTCATCGTACAATGTGGTGATGACGATACGGAGCCGCCACCCTGAAGCGGAGAAGGTGCTGCTCGGGGCGCATTACGACCATCTGGGGCTCTTCAAGGCCGACAAGGGCAAGAGGCACAAGGCGGCCGACATGTTGCGCGGTGCCAACGACAACGCCTCAGGTACGGCCGCCGTAGTGGAGATAGCGCGCCGCCTGCAGCCCTGTGCCGACGACTTCAAACGCGATCTTGTGGTGGTGCTCTTCGGCGCCGAGGAGATGGGCCTTGTGGGGTCGCGCCATCTGGAGCGCATGCTGCGCGACAGCGCGGTGGCGGTAGGGCACATGGTCAACCTCGAGATGCTGGGCCGCATGCGGGGCGATACGCTCTGCCTGCAGGGCGAGATGCTCTCGCCCGTGAGCCGCGTGGCGGCGGAGCTCGGTGCGGCCGATTCGCTCCGCATAGATCTGTCGACAGGGTTCTCGATAGGTTCGGACCATTTCTCCTTTGCTTCGAAGATGATCCCCGTGTCGTTCTTCGCTACGACCGATATATCGACGCTGCATACTGTGGACGATACCCCCGAGAGCCTCGACATGGAGGGAATGGCGCGCGCCGCGAACTACATCACGCGCTATGTCTACACGCTGCTGACGGCCGAGCGGCTCCCAGAGTTGCGGGAGAATATATGATCGGGCGCGAGTTGTATGCAAGCGGGCGCGGATCTTATGATCCGCGCCCGTCTTGTTGTCATCCCTTGCGCATGGGCTGCCGCCGTGCCCACGGCATGATTCCGGCGGGCGGCTGCTGTTTCATCAGCAGGTGGCGCATACGCTCCATGTAGGGCTGCGTATGGCGGAAGAAGAGTTTGTAGCCAGAGCAGAGGATGTTCAGACCCGCGTCGCCCGACTTCGAGGCGGCGAAGCGGTGCTTCGGGCACTCGCCGTGGCAGAGCATGCGGTATTGGCAGCGGAGGCACTCGCGCGGCAGTGCGTTGCGTTTGGCAAGTCCGAACTGCAATTGCTTCTCTGATCCGAAAATATCGCGCAGGGTATTGCGGCCGATGTTGCCGAGCAGGTATTCGGGGTAGACGAAATGGTCGCACGGGTAGACGTCGCCGTTGTGCTCTACGACGAGCGTCTCGCCGCAGGTCTCGCACATCGAGCATACGCCCGGCTGCACGTTCATGTAGTTTGCCAGCGTGGCGTCGAAGAGCTGCACGAAGCATCGCCCGACATCCTCGCGTACCCATACGTCGAAGACGTCGCACATGAACTCTCCGAATTCCGTGGCCGAGATCGACCACGGAGCCGTTACGGCCCCCTCGGTTTCGGGCGGCACGATATGGGGGCGTGCGGCGCCCTGCTCCATGACGATATGTTCCGACACGGGCAGGAACTGTATGAAGTCTGTCAGGGATCTCAGGAAACGGTAGACCTCGGCGCCGCGCCCGGCCGAGCGGGCGTTGACCGTGGCGAGGATGTTGTACTCGACGCCGCTGCGGCGCATAGTCCCGACAGCCTCCATGACACGGTCGAATGTCCCCTCGCCGCGGCGGTCGCGGCGGAAGGCGTCGTGTATGTCGCGCGGCCCGTCGAGCGAGATGCCTATCAGGAAGTTGTTCGCACGGAATAGGCCGCACCACCGCTCGTCGACGAGCGTGCCGTTCGTCTGCAGCGTGTTGACGATGCGTTTGCCTGCGGCGTAGCGCCGCTGCAGCTCCATTGCGCGGGTGAACCATTCCATACCTGCCAGCAGGGGCTCGCCCCCGTGCCAGACGAAGGTGACGGTATCGGCATCCGTACCCTCGATATATTGCCGCGTGTAGCGCTCCAGCAGGTCGAAGTCCATGCGGGGGTCGCGCCCGCCGTATATCGCGGCCTTGTCGAGATAGTAACAGTAGGCGCAGTCGAGGTTGCAGGCCGAACCTACGGGCTTGACCATCGTGCCGAAGATGCGGCGGGCATGGCGCGCGGCCTCGCCGAAAGTGATGAATTCGCGGTTTACAGCCATCGCTTGCGGCTATTTGGCGCGCCGCCCGAAGTTGAACAGCTCGGAATGTGTGTGCGCCGTATCCATTATTTCGTTTATGCGTGCCGCCACATCGGGATTCTCGGCCGCGACGTTGCGGTCCTCGTGTATGTCGTCGGCGAGGTTGTAGAGCTCGAACGAGGTGCGGTCGTTGCCCACGTTGAGGCGTATGCCTTTCCAGTCGCCCATGCGCACGGCCTGACGTCCGCCCAGCTCGTGGAACTCCCAATAAAGATACGGGTGCTGCTCCTGCCCGCCGCGGCCGGTCCATGCCGGCAGCATCGAGATGCCGTCGGTGGTGATCCCGTCACGGCTGCCGATAAGCTCCGCGAAAGTTGGCATCAGGTCCCAGAAGGCCATCACTTGGTCGCTCTTCACCCCTTCGGCGATATGTCCCGGGTAGCTCACGATGAAGGGTACGCGGATACCGCCTTCGTACATGTCGCGCTTGCATCCGCGCAGGGGCCCGTAGCTGCGGAAAAAGTCGGGGTTGGCGCCGCCTTCACGGTGCGGGCCGTTGTCCGAGGTAAAGATTATGAGCGTATTGTCGGCTATGCCCTCCTCCTCGAGCAGCGCCATGACCTCGCCCACATAGCGGTCGAGGCGTGTCACCATCGCCGCGAACGACGCCATCGGGTGCTCCGAGGTGCCGTAGTCGCCGTTTGTCATCCACGGTTTGGCGTCGGCGGGCGCGTCCTTGAACTTCTCCACATAGTGTTCGTACACCTCGTCATGCGGCAGGCACAGCTCGGCGTGCGGCAGCGTGTAGGCCAGATATGCGAAGAAGGGGCGGCCGGCATTCTCGCGGATGAAGTCGAGCGCCTCGTCATGTATAATGTCCTGCGAGTATGTCCGGCGCCCCGGGTCGACGTTCTCGGGGTAGTCTATGCGGCGGTCGTCGTCCCACAGGT
>CASFQF010000060.1 GCA_949296635.1 uncultured Alistipes sp.
CGGTGTTACGCACAGCGAACTGCTGGCATACGCCGCGCTCATGGCCGGAGCCCGGGCCCGTATCGTGCGGGCCGAGCCGGCCGCGTGCGACACCGCCGTACACGTCGTCGGGCGTTATCCGCACTCGCGTCTTGTGGCGCAGGGTGCGGCCGCACTTTTGGGCGGTGCCTTGGATGCGGGCGATATTTCGCGCGGCGATGCCGTACGTCTTACGGCGTCCCTGCCCGAGAATGATGCCGCGGCCTATGTCGCGGACGAGATGTCGTGGCGCATGGAGGAGCTTTAGAGCGCCGCTGCCTTTTCATATCTCTTTATTATATCCGTCAGCGTATCGAGCGATACCATGCCGCTGTGCCGCCACATGGCGCGCCCCTCGCGGTAGAGTATGAATGTCGGCACGGACATTATGCGGTGCTGGCGTGTCAGTTCGTTGTTCTCGGGCAGGTCTGTGTCGATGCGTATGACGTCGGCGCGGGTGCGCATGCTGCGCTCCAGATCCTCGAGGATGGTCTGCATTTCGCGGCAGGGCCCGCACCACGTGGCGTAGAACTCGACGAGGGTGGGCGTATCGCGCGATATGAGGGCGTAAAATCTGTTCTCGGTCATTTCTATATCGGTTTTATTGTTTGTGGATTCGGCCTGTCCGGAACGGTGCGGAGATCCGTCCGCCCGCGCGGGAATTTATAGCGATTCTATCCACGACGGGGCGCTTTCGCGTGTCAGGGAGTGCAGTACCCCCTCGACATACTCTATTGTCGCACGCAGCCCTTCGGTGAGCGTCGTCGAGGCTGTCCATCCGAGCATGTTGCGGGCGCGGGTGAGGTCGGGTGTCATACGCCGCGGGTCGTCGGTGCGGGCGGCGATGTGGACTATACGCGAGCGGCTGCCCGTGAGCGAGACGATCTTCTCGGCCAGACGGTTTATCGACACTTCGGCCGCGGAACCGAGATTAACCGTCGCCGTAGGCTCGGTGGAGGGTATGTTCATGAGGCGTACGAGGGCGTCGGCCATATCGCCGGCCCAGCAGAAGGTGCGCAGCTGTTCGCCGCTGCCGCAGATGAGGATGTCGCGGCCGAGCAGGGCCTCCACGACCATGCGTATGACGACACGCTGGTCGTCTATACGTCCGCCCGAACCGTAGGTGGAGAATATGCGGGCGATGCGGCAGCGGCAGCCGTGTTCCTTGGCATAGGCGTAGTGCAGGGCTTCGGCCGCGCGTTTGCTCTCGGCGTAGGGTGTGATGCGTCCGGCGAAGATGTCCTTTTCGATGAAAGGCTGCTGTCCCGTGCCGCCGTATATGTCGCCCGAGGAGGCGAACAGCACCGTGGCACCGTTGCGGCGCGCCGTCTCGAGGGCGTTGATGCTGCCCATGATATTCGTACGCAGTATTTTCAGCGGATGCGCCCCGATACGGGTGATGAATGTCGGCGAGGCGAGATTGTATATCTGTTCGGCGGAAATGGCGAACGACTTCTCGACGTCGTGGCATATGTAGCGTATGGCGCGGCGGCGGTGGTACGGCGCCAGCAGGGGGGCGGTGCTTATGTCGGCCGTGTCGATACAGACGACATCGTTTCCGGCGTCGGCCAGCCTCATGCAGAGGTGCGAGCCGATAAGGCCGGCTCCACCCAATACGACAACTCTTTTCATGGTCCGATTTTATCGGACAACAGTTCAAATATTATACCGAATGTCGGGGTGGCGCGGCTATTCGCAGAAGATGGCGCGCGGCAGTTCGCCTATGTTGCTGATGCAGATAATCTCTATGCCGCGTATGTTTTTTATCTCCTTTCGCAGGAACGACGAGACGATTATGCGGCGGAAACCGAGACGTGCCGCCTCGCTTATGCGCTGTTCGGTGCGGGGTGCCGGGCGCACCTCTCCCGAGAGGCCTATCTCGCCGGCACAGCAGACGCCTGCGGCGACAGGACGGTCGTAGTACGACGAGACGACGGCGGCGACGATGGCCAGATCGAGACCCGTGTCCGAGACCTTGAAGCCGCCGGCGAAGTTGAGGAAGACGTCCTTGGCGAACATCTTCATCCCTACGCGCTTTTCGAGTACCGCCAGCAGCATGTTCATACGTTTGGCGTCGTATCCCGTGGCTGTACGCTGCGGCGTGCCGTATGCGGCGTTCGATACCAGCGCCTGTACCTCGATGAGGTAGGGGCGTATCCCGTCGACCGAGGCGCCCACGGCAATGCCGCTCAACGGCTCGTCGTAGTGCGAGAGCAGTATCTCCGAGGGGTTGTCCACGGTGCGGAGTCCCGTCTCAAGCATCTCGAAAACCCCGATTTCGAACGTGGCGCCAAAACGGTTCTTTATACCGCGCAGGATGCGGTATATGTTGTTGCCGTCACCCTCGAACTGCAGGACCACATCGACTATGTGTTCCAGAATCTTTGGGCCGGCGATGGTGCCGTCCTTGGTTATATGTCCGATGATGAAGATCGAGGTGCCGGTCGTCTTGGCATATTTGAGCAGCAAGGCGGCGCATTCGCGTATCTGCGGCACGCTTCCGGCCGACGATTCTACGGTCTCGGTGTATATGGTCTGTATCGAGTCTATGACAACCACGTCGGGGTTGTATTGCGCCATCTGCGCGAGGATATTCTCCAGCAGTGTCTCCGAGTATATGTAGCACTCCTCATTACCTATGCCGAGGCGTTCGGCGCGCATGCCGATCTGTTCGGGCGACTCCTCGCCCGAGACATAGAGCGTACGCAGCGAGTGGTTCGTGAGCGCTATCTGCAGGCTGAGGGTGGATTTGCCGATGCCGGGTTCGCCGCCGAGGAGCACGAGCGACCCGGGGACGAGGCCGCCGCCCAATACGCGGTTGATTTCGGCGTTGTGCAGGTCGAGGCGGCGGTGTGATGCCCGTTCTATCTCCGAGACGCGCTGCGGGGGCGTCTGCGGCATCGCTGTCGCCGCCGCTGCGGCCGGAGTTTTGGCTATTATCTCTTCGGTGAAGGTGTTCCACTCACCGCACGAGGGGCAGCGGCCCAGCCATTTGGGGGCCTCGAAACCGCAGTTGCGGCAAAAGTACGCCTTCTTCACCTTTGCCATATGGAGCTATTTGCTGAATAACCTGTATATGTCGTTGCCGTTGGCGTATATGATCAGGGCGAGCAGCAGGAAGAACCCTATGTACTGCATCACCTCGAGGAACTTGTCGCTCGGCTTGCGCCCCGTAAGCATCTCCCACAGCGTGAAGAGCGCATGCCCGCCGTCGAGGGCGGGGATGGGGAGTATGTTGAGCACGGCGAGCATGATCGACAGGAAGGCCGTCATGTTCCAGAATCGCAGCCAGTCCCATTCGGCGGGGAATATGTTGCCTATGGCGATGAAGCCGCCAAGCTCCTCGTACATCTTGGTCTTGGGCTGGAATATGAGTTTGAGCTGTTGCCAGTAGTCGGCCACGGTTTCGGCGGCGAGACGCGCTCCCGCGGGAAACGATTGCAGGAAGGTGTAGTGGCGCGTGCGGAGCTTGTAGGGGTTGCCGAGCATCACGCCCACCTTGCCTTCGCCGTTGACGGGCACGCGCAGCGAGAGCGTCTCGCCGCCGCGTTTTACGTCGAAGGCGACGGTGTCGTTCTTGCTCTGTGCGAGGATCTCGGTTATGGCCGGCACGTCGACGCCGGCCGCGCTGTTGCATGCGACCACCTCGTCTCCCGCCTGCAGGCCTGCGGCCGCGGCTGTGGGCGAAGCCACCGAGTCGACTATAAAGGGCAGGCGCAGGGTGTAGAGATCCATGTAGCTCTTCTGGCGGCGCATCTCGAGCAGCTTGTCGAAGGGTATGGTGAACTCCTCGCTGCGGCCGTCACGCTCGACGCTCACGCGGCGGTCCCCCTCCGTGAGCAGCAGCATGGCGCGTATGTCGTTCACGTCGTCTATCTTCTCGCCGTCTATGGCCACGACCTTGTCGCCGTCGCGGAAGCCCATATCCTTGGCCGCGTCGTTGAAGGCGTAGCCCCAGCGGGCATCCTCGGCGGCCATGTACGACTGACCGTGGGTATAACATATCCCCGTATATATGAGGAAGGCGAGGATGAGGTTCATCGTCACGCCGGCGATCATAACCAGAAACCGCTGCCATGCGGGCTTTGAGCGGAACTCGTCGGGCTTGGGCGGCGCCTGCATCTGCTCCTTGTCCATGCTCTCGTCGATCATGCCGGCGATCTTGACATAACCGCCCAGCGGCAGCCAGCCTATACCGTACTCGGTGTCTCCGCGCTTCCATTTGAAGAGCGAGAACCACGGATCGAAGAATATGTAGAACTTTTCGACGCGGATCTTGAATATGCGCGCCATGATGAAGTGTCCGAACTCATGAATCGCCACCAGAAGCGACAGGCTCATGAAGAACTGAATGATCTTGATAAATATTTCCATTCCTGCTCGTTAAGTTTCTTTTTCGGTATGCGGCACTCCTTTTTCAGCCGTGCCGCGGTCCGCTGCTGTCGTCGTATCCTTACGCCGAACGTCCGGACGGCGGTATTATTGTGCCGTGCGGGCATGTTACAGCCGCAGGTATTCCGCGGCGAGGGCGCGCGACTCGGTATTTGCCGCGGCATAGTCCTCCAGCGAGGGCGCAGCCGTGAAACCGGCCTTCTGCAAGGCGTACTCTATTGCTGACGTTATGTCCGTAAAGCGGCACCTGCCGTCGAGGAACGCCGCGACGGCGACCTCGTTGGCGCCGTTCATCGTACAGGCTGCCGTGCCGCCGCGGCGCAGGCAGTCGTATGCTATGTCGAGGGCGGGGTATTTCTTCCGGTCGACAGCCGAGAATGTAAGTTCGGGGTGCTGCATGAAGTCGAACGCCTCCTTGGGGCGCGAGGCGCGGTGCGGGAACATCAGCGCATAGCTTATGGGCATGTGCATGTCGGGAGTGCCGAGCTGCGCCTTGATGGCTCCGTCGTCGAACTCCACCATCGAGTGTACGATCGACTGCGGGTGTATGAGTACCGATATGCGGTCGGGTTCGACTCCGAAGAGCCAATGCGCCTCGATCACCTCGAAACCCTTGTTCACCAGCGTTGCGGAGTCGATCGTGATCTTGGCCCCCATGCGCCATTGCGGGTGCTGCAGTGCCCGCTCGGGGGTTACCGCCGGCAGCTCTTCCGCCGGCATGTCGCGCAGGGCGCCGCCGCTGCACGTTATGATCAGGCGCCGTACGGGCGAGTGCTCGCCGGCAAGGCATTGGAATATGGCCGAGTGCTCCGAGTCGATCGGGAGTACGGGCACATGGCGCTGCGACGCCAGACGCATAACCAGATCGCCGCCCACCACGAGCGTCTCCTTGTTTGCCAGCGCGATCTTCTTGCCGGCCTTTATTGCCGCGACCGTGGGGACGAGGCCGGCGTATCCTACCAGAGCATTGACCACTACATCGACCTCCTGACTGCATACGATCTGCCGCAGCGACTCCTCGCCCGTGAATACCTTGATCGGGTATGAGGCGAGCGCCCCCTTCAGGGCGTCGTATTTCGTCGTGTCGGTTATCACCACGCATGCGGCGTCGAACTCTATGGCCTGACGTGCCAGCAGCTGCCAGTTGCTGCGTGCCGTGAGCGAGGTTATTTCGAACATGTCGGGATTCTCCCTTACGATGTCGAGCGTCTGCACGCCTATCGAGCCGGTCGATCCGAGAATTGACAGTCGTTGTTTCATATGTCGGGTTGGGTAATCTGCCTGTTTAGAATACTATGTACATTTCGGGGTCTACGGCCTTGCCTTCGTCCCATATCTCCAGCTCCAGCAGCGGGTTGGTCTTGTCGCCGGCCTTGTGCATGGCGTTGTAGCCTATTACCTGCCCGCTCTTGAGCGCCTGCCCGCGGTTGACGAGCGTCTGCGACAGGTTCCTGTATACCGAGAGGAATCCGTTGAAGTGCTGCACTGTTACCGTTATGCCGGTCTCGGCGCTTGTCAGCACGTCCACGACGGTACCGTCGTCGATACTCGTCACGGGCGAGTTGGGTGCCGCTTGTATGCCCACGCCGAGACAGTTGTCCGCACGCGAGAAGTGGCGCGTGATGATCCCTTCGACGGGGACTGCGAATTCGAAGGCCGCCTCTCCCTTGTTTTCGCGGTTCTGGAGCGTACGCGAGAGCGAGTAGTCGCCGTCGCTCTCCATCTGCAGCCGCAGCAGCGAGTCGAGCTGCGAAGGCGGGATGAGGGTCTTGTCGAGAGCGGTGGTATCGGTGTCGCCGAGACGCGAGGGCAGGACGGGGGTCTTGCCCTGCATGATCATGGCGATGTTCTCGTTGTATGTGAGCATGTCGTTTATGCGGCTGTCGAGCGAGTCGATACGCATGATGCTCTGCACCAAGCGGTCGTTGAGACGTTCGGCTTCGGTGCGGTACCCGGGGAATATGTTGAGTATGGGGGTGTATGCCACGAAGATGAGGATCAGCAGGAAGAGGAACACGCAGAATGCCGCCAGACTGCCCAGCAATGCCGCCGGCGAGGTATGCACGCTCCACTCCTCGCGGTGCAGGATGGGGTCGCTCATGCTGAAACGCTTCTTGCGGAAGAATTTTCTCAGTTTATGTTTTAACTTCATCTCTTCATTGCGCTATAACCGAACAAAGATAACCAAAAATGGGTAAACGTCGGCCTTTGCATCGTTTTTTTTGCTCTCCGATACGTGCAAGCCGTATGCCGTCGTTTAGGCAAGGGCGGTTGAGCGGCCGGCATATGGTCCTCTGACGGTCGAACGGGAAATGCGGCGGCCTCGGGAAACGGCGCGCAGCCGCAATCCGGGGCCGTATGCAGCAGCGGGAACGGCGCTTATGTCAGCGCAGGCGGTTGCGCAGGAAACTGCGGCGTGCGTAGAGGAAATAGAACGCGACGCCCATGACGTTCACGGCGAATGCGAGCCAGAAGGTGGCCGAGTAGCACCCGAGGTGCTCGGCCACGCTGCCGCCGCCTATGATGCCGGCGCCGACACCCAGATCCCACGAGGTGAGGATGGTGGAGTTGGCCGTGCCGCGCCTCTCGTGCGGGGCGAGGTTGATGAACATGGTCTGCATGGCGGGGTACATGTGTCCGTTGCCGAGGCCTATCATCAGAGCGGCGGCATAGTAGCCGTAGAGGTTGGGCAGGGCCGAGAATATGAAGTACCCGCACATCGACATCAGCATGCCTATCGAGGCGTTGTGCACGATCTTGCCTTCGCGCAGGGAGCGGCTGCCCGCCAGACGCGAGAGTATGAGGCCGCAGGCGAGGATCATGAAGAATGTCCCCGAACCGGATGTTATGTGGAGCACCTCTTGGCTGTATATGGCGATGTATGTCGAGATTATGCCGAACGAGAAGGCGAAGGCTGCCACGCATAGGCCCTCGCTCCACCCCTTGAGCAGGATGAAGCGGTCGAGCGACACCTTGCTCTCCTTCTTTATGGGCTGGCGGTCGCGGCACTTGATGGTGGAGTCTATGGCGAGGCCCGCGAAGGCTATCACGAGCGACATGGTGAACAGCAGGTTGAAGTTGTGTACCGTGTGGTATATGTACAGTCCCGTCGAGGGGCCTATGGCCATGGCTATGTTGTTGCTCAGGCCGTAGTATCCGATCCCCTCCGAGCGCCGCTCGGGGTGGAGTACGTCGACGGCCATGGTGCTGCTTGCGACGGTTGTGGCTCCGAAGGGGCCGCCGTGCAGCGTGCGGATGGCGGCGAAGAGCACGAGCGAGCCGGTGATGAAGTATCCGGCGAAGAGCAGCGCGAAGGCGAAGTAGCATATCATAAGCACCTTCTTGCGCGGGAACGTGTCGACGACGAAGCCGCTGAACGGCCGCACGGCGAGCGCCGTGAGGGTATATCCGCTAAGCACTATGCCTATCATGGCCTTGCCGGCCGAGAAGGTGTCGCGCAGGTACAGGGGCAGCAGCGGCGCCAGCAGGTAGAAGGCGAAGAAGAGCATGAAGTTGGCGATCCATACCTTCAGGTAGTTGCTGTTCCACAGGGCGGGGCGTGCTGCGGCATCGGGTTGCAGGGTATTATGTGCCATGGTGCGATAGGTTTGGGGATTGTCGTGCGGTGTGTGGTCGACGGCTCGGGGCGGTGGGCGTTTCGCTGCGGTGGCCGCGGGCGGCAATCGGATCAATCGGGTTCTAATGTTTCTACGCTGCAAAAATAGCCATTTTCCGTTGATTTTGTTCATTAATTTCGAGCCGGCGGTCCGTAAGGCGCCTTGCTGCCGCCCGTATGCGGTGCGGGACCGTGCGGCGGCGGGCGAAAAATTGTGGGCCGACAGTGGCTAATGTGAGGTATTTTCACTATCTTTGTAAACAATTGATCGACATTTTAACCGTAAATAAACTGAAAAAATGGTAAAACCTACATTGCTTGTCCTCGCTGCCGGCATGGGTTCGCGCTACGGCTCGCTGAAGCAGATGGACGGAGTCGGCCCCAATAACGAGGCCATCATCGACTATTCGATCTACGATGCTATCCGCGCAGGTTTCGGCAAGGTCGTTTTCGTAATACGCCACTCTTTTGCAAAGGAGTTCACCGAGGTGTTCAACGCCGAGCGTTTCGGCGGCCGCATCGAGGTCGAGGTGGTATATCAGGAGCTGGACTACCTGCCCGAGGGTTTCAAGGTGCCCGAAGGACGCGAGAAGCCGTGGGGCACGAACCACGCGCTTATGATGGCCGCTCCGGCCATTCACGAGCCTTTCGCCGTGATCAATGCCGACGACTTCTACGGTGCCGACGCCTATCGTGTCATCGGCGACTACCTGAGCCGTCTGGGCGGTGAGAAGAACCACTACTGCATGGTTGGCTACGAGGTCAACAAGACCCTTTCGGAGAACGGCACCGTATCGCGCGGCGTATGTTCGATCGACGGCGACGGGTTCCTTACCTCGATCGTCGAGCGTACGAAGATCGAGCGCAATGCCGACGGCGTGATCGTTTTCCACGATCTGGGCGACGACCAGCCTCTGGCCGAGAATACGCCGGTGTCGATGAACCTGTTCGGTTTCACGCCCGACTATTTCGCATATTCGGAGGAGTATTTCAAGGGCTTCCTGAGCGATCCGGCCAACATGGCCAATCCCAAGTCGGAGTTCTTCATCCCGCTTATGGTCAACAAGCTCGTGGGCGACGGCACTGCCAAGCTGAAGGTGCTTTCGACTACGGCCAACTGGTTCGGCGTGACATACAAGGCCGACAAACCGCAGCTCGTGGCCAAGATTGAGCAGCTTATCGCCGACGGTGTTTATCCCCGCAACCTTTGGGGCAAATAGATCCGATCGGAGGCTTCGGGCCGTGACCGGAGCGGCTCCGTTTCTTACATAGGCCGACGGAACACCGTCGGCCTTTTTCATAAGTCGCACGTATGCCCGTTGCGGTTGAGGCGACGAACAACCAGCCTACTTGCTATGAAGAATCGTATTATTGCATTGGCATGCTGTCTTTGCTGTTTTAACGCTGTGGGTCAGGTCATGCCCCAAGACAGTGCCATGTCGCGGCTGATGGGTTATGCCGAACATGTAAACAGTTTCGGCCGGATGGTTCCGCAGGAGAAGGTATATCTCCATTTCGACAATACGAGCTATTATCAGGGCGACCGTATATGGTTCGCGGGGTATGTGGTATCCGCCTATGACAACCGCCCAGAAGTGTACAGCCGCACGCTCTATGTCGAGCTTCTCGACCCGGGCGGCGTCGTTGTCGAGCGCCGCATACTGCCGATCGAGGATGGCCGCTGCCACGGAGATTTCCCGCTTACGCAGCTGCCGTTTCGGTCGGGGTTCTACGAGGTGCGGGCCTACACGAAATATATGCTTAACTTCGACGAGCGGGGCATCTTCTCGCGCGTGCTGCCCGTATTTGACGGACCGCAGCAGCCCCAGTTTTTCAAACTTCAGCACAAACCCACGAATCGTCGCATAGGCGGCATTGCCAAAATCCTTCTCCAGCTGCTTGGTGGAAAATTCATGATTGCCGTAAGCGGTCAGGACAAACTGCCACAAAGCCTGCTCTTTTTCGGTCACATTGCCCTGTTCCAGCACCTTCTGGAAAGCCTCCGCAGTGTTAGTGGCGGGCAGAGCATGGACCAGCTTGTGGTAGACATTCTCGATGAAATAGACCAGGAAGGGGGTCACATCCATCACTCCGCTGATTCGGGCATTCTGCTCTGTCAACGTATAGGCGTTGTAATAACCCCGGCGGCTCTTTTCCACATACTCAGACAGTGGAACAAACAGAGCCGAGGAATAGTGCTGCTGCACCAGATACCATAAATGCAGTAGCCGCGCCATTCTTCCGTTGCCATCGAACCAGGGATGCAGGTAGGCGATATAAAAGTGAATCAGTGCGGCTTTCAGGAGATCATTCATGGTGGATTCCTGATTGATAAACTCCACCAAATTCCCCATATACTCCGGCAGCATCTGCCAGGGAAGTCCGGTGTGTTCTACCTTCTCTCCCACAATATACACACTGTCGTGACGGTATTTGTGACCGGGCAGCAGGCGGTCCTCCTCTGGCAGAAATGCCCCGATGGTAAGTTCATAGAGCTGATGGATGCTCTCCTCGGTGATTTTGTGCTGCGGATCGGCGATAAACTCCAAACCCTTCTTCATGCCATAGATGCAATCCTCGCTCTCATTGGCGGGAGCATAGCCGGACAGAATCCGGCGGACGCTGTCCCGAGAGGTGTCGATCTGCTCGATGGTAAAGGTGGAGAAGATCTCATCCTCCATAGCTTTCCTGCCATAGAGCTGGCTGCTGTTCTGAGGGGTAAGCAGCACCTTGGCCGCTGAGAGGTGAACCTGGGTTACGCTTTCCAGATAGACCAAAGCCCCACCATCAAAATCCTTGAGAGGCAAGGGTTTGTAAAATCCTTTTTCCAGAAGTGATACAAATTCCTTCAGATCAGCCTGGGGATATTTATAGCCCAGTTTTTTCAGGTCAACGATGTTTTTGTCTGACAGCATATTGGCAAACAGTTCGGCGTCCATAGTCTTCACCTCTGATATAATGCGGTATCAATTAGTATCAGTATACCAAAGGATTGACTGAACCGCAAGGGCCTATTCGCAGCAACAGGACAGAAACAAGTATCACCATACAGTAATGTACCCTTACCACCAGCAGACAGTCGCGTGTTCGAGTCACGTCACTAGCTCCAGAAAGAAAAGGCTCCCTGGCTGGGGAGCCTTTTCTTTCTGGAGCACCGGGTTTTGCAACCGTGCAAAACCCACGCCTGCGGGCGGTTTTCCGCTTCGCTCTTAGGGGATCGGAACCTACGGTTCCCCCACAAACGCCCCCTCCCTTTTCCTATCTACTTGGTCTGCGAAAAGCCGCTGACTCACACCCTGACCCACAAGCGGAAAGAACCTGAAACGATCAGAAATCCCTGGAGAGTGGTCTCCGGGGATTTTCGTTTGTGATTCTACGGCTGCTGACGATAAATGG
>CASFQF010000061.1 GCA_949296635.1 uncultured Alistipes sp.
CCGTTGTCCCGGCAGTAGGTCACAGCCTCGGCATACCAGGCGTCGGCGTCCACATCGGCGAAGCCGGTGTCCGCCTCCGCAGCCAGAGCCGTTGCCGACAGGCACAGGCACAGGGCCAGCGCCGTAAAAAAGGCGGCCATTCGCTTCAGGTTTCTCATGGTCTTACGCTTCCTTTCTGTTTTATTTAAGATTTCGGCCCAGTTCATAGGCCTGCTGTGGGTATTGGGAGTGCTTGGTCATGGACGGGCTTCCGCAACCCTTGCCCCACACGGTCCCCATGTCCTGCAGATTCAGATACCGCACCAGAGTCTGATAATGGGCCTCCAAGGCCTCGAAGGTCCAATTGTCGCTGTTCCAGGCGGCTGAGAGGAGAGCCGACTTCATGTGCCGGCTCTGGATGCTGCTGTTGAAGGCGCAGAAGCGGTCGATGAGGGTCTTCAGCTGGGCGCTCATCGAGTAGAAATAGACGGGTGTTCCCATCACTATGACGTCGGCCTCGAGCATTGCGGCGATGATGCCGGCGGCGTCATCCTTCTGCGGGCATGGCTTGCCCGTGGTACATAATCCGCAGCCGAGGCAGTAGTTCACTTTCTTGTCGCGCAGGAAAACCTTTTGCACCGAGTGTCCCGCGTCGGCCGCTCCGCGCATGAATTGGTCGCACAACGTGTCGGAGTTGCCCCCGCGGCGGGGCGATGATGAGATGATCAGGATTTTTTTAGCCATGGTATGTGTTTTTTGTTCTCTGCAAAGTTACTCTGCTCATGCTGCCGCGGCCTACCCCGATTACGGATATGGTTACCATTTTTATCTTTTATGCGTGTCCGCGGCCGCTGTGCGGCCTCCGCCGGTTTTTCGGGGTGCGGGTCACTGCCGCTCCGGCACGACAAGTACGGCGTCGGCATACAGTGTCCCCGTAACCTCGCCGCCGTTGTCGAATTCGACATAGCCGGCGGTACCGGCACGCAGGTCGTACTCGCCGAGGCTGACCCATTCGCCCGAGGTTTGGCCGTGTATGGTGACGGCGTCGTAGTCGAGTGTAATGCGCTTCTGTACGGTGCCGTCGCAGACGGTCAGCTGCGAGAGTTTCGACATGCCGCCGCGCTTGCTGTAATAGGTGTAGAGGGTATACCGGCCGTCGCGTTTGACGCTGAAGGGGTAGCGCAGCGCTTCGGCGCGGGCCGTAGGTTCGAGCATGTAGAGCGAGGGACCGTAGCCGCCGTATGTGTTCACGCGGCGCCATTGCGAGCCGGCTGCAGGCTCCACGGCCGTGTCGTCGACCAGAATGTCGGGCGCGGTGCCGTCCAAAAGGGGATCCTCGTCGTACATGCGTTGTATTTGGGCCACGTCGATCTTCTGTATGTCGGTGTTGCCGTCGATGGCGAGGCATGCCGCCTTGGCCGCACTCTGACCGAGTACCATGAATACGGGCTCCATGCGTATCGAGCCGTAGGCTATATGGCTGGCCGAGAGGCATACGGGGACCAGCAGGTTGGTGCACTCCTCACGCTTGGGCGTGATCGAACGGTAGGATACGGGGTAGGGCGAGCCGATGCCGATCTGTACGTCGCCCTCGTTTTTGACCATCGCCCTGCCGTCCTTGTGTATGACGATACGCTGGCAGTTGTGCGAGTCCATGGTGTAGGCAGCCATGCCTACGCCGTCCTCCACCGTGGTTCGGTTCTCGCAGTCGGCCTGTGTGGCGACATATTCGCCCACCATGCGGCGGCTCTCGCGTATGTATAGCTGCGGCGTCCAATGGCCGTTGTCGGTATATTCGTCCTTGGGAAGGCCCCAGCGAAGCATTTCGGTGCGCATCTTCTCGGGCACGCGCTCGTCGTGGCCGAGGAAGTAGAGCAGGCCGAGCGTATAGCTCAAGTGCTCGTCGAAGATCTTTTCGCGCTGGCGGTACGACGCCTCCGGATAGTTGTGGTTCATGCCTATCATGTCGGTCGAGAAACCGCCGTTGTTGTTTATGTCGGTCTTGCGGTTGGGCATGTGGCTCATGATTATGTACGAGTAGAGATTGTGGTTGCCGCTGGCCTCGATGAGGCGCACCAGCAGCTCGTAGCGCGTCGGGTCGTAGTCGGCGGGCCGCTCTATGGGGAGGCTGTTCTCGGGCTCGTCGGTGAGGCATATGCGGAAATTGTATGCCTGCACCTTGTCGTCGCCGCTGCCCTTGGCCGCGAGTGTGCCGTCGGATATGCCCCACAGCAGGCCGCTGGTGCTGTCGCCCTCGATGCGGTAGGGGTCGACACCGTCGGGGAACTGGTGCAGGTGGCGCATTTGTACGCCGTTCCATGTCTCGCCGTAGGTGGCGTTGTCTTCGCGGCCGACGACATACGATACGCCGGCGCGGGCCATCAGGTCGCCCTCGTACGAGCAGTCGATATACTGCTTGGCGTGCACGACGGTGCGGCCGAGGAGTTTGCCTGTGTTCTGCAGGCGTACCGACTCGATGCGCGTGCCCTGTTTGTCTGCACGGAGTATGCGGTGGCCGTAGAGCATGTCGACGCCGCCGCGCTCGATGTAGTCGTTGAAGATGCCGAGGGCCACCTTCGGTTCGAATATCCACTTCTCGAGTTCGCCGTAGTGCTGTCCCACACGGCGGTAGAAGTCGAGCGAAAGTCCTTCGACAGCCTGTTTGTTGCCTATGTCGGTCTGTCCGAGTCCGCCCGACGAAAGCCCGCCGGCGCGGTGTCCGGGTTCCACGACGACGACCGTCTTGCCCTGCATGGCGGCCGAGTAGGCGGCGATGACGCCCGACGACGTGCCGCCGTAGACACAGATGTCGTATTCGAGAGTTCGGGTGCAGCCGCCTGCCGCGAGCAGGAGGGCAAGAGCGGGTAGGATAGAGGTTCTTTTCATGGGAATGGCATTTTTACAAATGTACGAAAAAAATCGCAGCCTTCAGCAGGCATTGTCGCGGCTGCAGGGAATAAAATGCCGTGCGGATGCGATTTTGAAGCATGGGAAATAATGCGTATCTTTGCCTTCGACCGCCCGCCGCCGGCATGGCGTTTTCCGGAGCCGGCGGCGGGCGAGAAAAGCAGTTGTCTATGAACAGCATACCGTTGGCCGAGCGGCTCCGTCCGCAGACCATAGAGGAGTATATCGGGCAGACGCATCTGGTCGGCCCCGACGGGGTCTTCCGCAAGTTCCTCGAGACGGGAAATGTCCCGTCGTTCATCCTGTGGGGCCCGCCCGGGGTGGGTAAGACCACGCTCGCAAAACTTGTGGCCAACCACCTGAAACGTCCCTTCTATACGCTCTCGGCGGTGACGTCGGGAGTGAAGGAGGTGCGCGAGGTGATAGAGTCGGCGCGTAAGCAGAGTCTCTTCAACCAGAAGGCGGCATTCCTCTTCATCGACGAGATCCACCGCTTCAACAAGAGCCAGCAGGACTCGCTTCTGGGGGCTGTCGAGCAGGGTATCGTGACGCTGATAGGCGCCACGACGGAGAATCCGTCGTTCGAGGTTATCTCTCCGCTGTTGAGCCGCTGTCAGGTCTATATCCTCAAGCCGATGACCGACGGGGAGCTGTCGACGCTGCTGCAGCGCGCCATTACGGTGGACGAGGAGCTGCGCCGCCGCAACGTCAAGGTCACCGAGACCGAGGCGCTGTTCCGCTTTGCGGGAGGCGACGCGCGCAAGCTGCTCAACATACTCGACATCGTTGCCGGAGCCACGGCGGGCGACATAGAGATAACGGATGACTATGTAACCTCGTGCCTGCAGCAGAACATAGCCCTCTACGACAAGAACGGCGAGCAGCATTACGATGTCATCTCGGCCTTTATCAAGTCGGTTCGCGGCAGCGATCCCAATGCGGCGATATACTATCTGGCACGTATGCTGGCCGGAGGCGAGGAACCGCGTTTCATTGCGCGGCGTCTGGTGATTCTGGCGTCGGAGGACATAGGTCTGGCCAACCCCAATGCGCTGTTGCTGGCAAATGCCTGCTTCGATACGGTGCACAAGATCGGTATGCCCGAGGCGCGCATAACCCTCGCCGAGACGACCATATACCTTGCCACCAGCCCCAAGAGCAACTCGGCATATATGGCCATAAACGAGGCTTTGGGGTTCGTATCGCACGACACGACCAACCGCCCCGTGCCGCTTCACCTGCGCAATGCCCCCACCAAGCTGATGGATGAGGCGGGCTACGGCAAGGGATACAAATATGCGCACGACTTTGCCGGCGGGTTTGTCGAACAGGAGTTCCTGCCCGAGTCGATCTCCGGAAAGAGGTTCTATAACCCCAACACGCAGAACCCCGCGGAGGCGAAGATCGCCGAACGCATACGTACGCTCTGGGGGGACAAATACTCGAAATAGAATCATCGTCGGTGTACGTCGGTATATATTTTGTTCACACGAACTGAAATCATACAAACTATGAAAAGAATACTTTTATCGATCCTGTCTCTCATGGCGGCTTTTCATGCCGCGGCCGCCGCGGGCGGGAAACAGACGCTGCTGTATGCGGTCAAGGATGCCGACTCGCTCTATCTCGACCATTATGCGGCCGATGTCGAAGGCCAGCGCCCGTGTATGATATTCGTCTTCGGCGGCGGTTTTGCCGGCGGCGTGCGCGACAACAAGGAGTATATACCGTATTTCGAGTTCATGAACGACCACGGCTACGACGTGGTTTCGATAGACTACCGTCTGGGGCTCAAGGATGTGAGCGGAGCGACGGACCTGTCGGTACGCGAGATGGTCGGCATGTTCAACAACGCCGTGACCATGGCCGTCGAGGATCTTTTCAGCGCCACGCTTTTCGTGCTGGACAAGGCCGACGAGTGGGAGATAGACTCGCACATGATCGTCACGTGCGGATCGTCGGCCGGCGCCATTACAGTCCTGCAGGCCGAGAACGCCCTCTGCAACCGCAGCGGGACGGCGTCCGACATGCCCGAAGGGTTCGACTATGCCGGTGTGGTATCGTTCGCCGGAGCGGTATTTTCGGTGAAGGGGGCGCCGGAGTGGGGCCGCAAGCCAGCGCCTGTGATGATGTTCCACGGCAGTGCCGACAATCAGGTGCCTTTCGAGAAGGCGTCGGTCTTCGGCGTGGGATTCTACGGTTCGAAATACCTCGTCAAGCAGCTTGACAAGAAGGGGTGGCCATATTGGTTCTATACGATGGAGTATCAGAACCACTCGATGGCCGTGACCCCGATGCGCGACAACCGTTACGAGATTCTCGCCTTCCTCGAGCAGATGGTGCGCGACCGCCGTCCTATGCAGTCAGTGACGGAGGTGCGCAGCGGTGATTTCCCGCCATGCAAGACGAAATTCAAGGTTATGGATTACGTGCGCGCCAACTACGCCGAATAGCATTCGTGTTGGCAGCCGGTACCCAAACAGACGAAAACCTACGGACAAATGAAACGTATAGGAGTAATATCCGACACGCACGGCACCTTCGACGACGTGCTGAAGCGTTTTCTCGAAGATGTCGACGAGATATGGCATGCGGGCGACTTCGGCTCGCTGGAGACGGCCGACGCCATCGCCGCCTTCAAGCCCCTGCGCGGCGTCTACGGCAATGTGGACGGCGGCATGACGCGCCGCGTATACCACAGTTCGGCATTTTTCGAGTGCGAGAAGAAACATGTGCTGATAACCCATATCGGAGGCTATCCGCGCCGCTATTCGCCGCCCGCGTTGCAGCTTATACAGGGCGCGCAGCCCGACATTTTCGTGGCGGGGCACTCGCACATACTCAAGGTTATGTTCGATCCCGTATACCGTCTGTTATACATTAACCCGGGTGCCGCGGGCGAGTACGGCTTCCACAAGGTGCGCACCGCCGTGCGCTTCACCGTCGACGGCGACGACATGCGCGACATGGAGATCGGCGAGTGGCCGCGCCGCGGGTGACGGTTCTGCGGCGGATACGAAAAACGGGTGCGATTCTCCAAGGAATCGCACCCGTTTGCTTTGCCCTGCGGGGCGTGTCATTTTATTATCAGCTCGCTGTATGCACGGTCGGCAAGGGCCGTAAACAGGGCGCGTGCCGATTTCCACTCGGCGGGCGTGACGATCGACTTGTTGATCTTCACGTTGCGCGTGACGGTGGCCTTGCCGCCCTCGACCTCCACGCGGAGCGTCACTTCGCCCACGGAGTTCGAGATATTCAACTCGCGGCTCGGCGTAAGGATACGGCCGTCTGTGGTTATGGTGAACGTCACCTCGTCGTCACAGACGAACGGCATCTCGAAATATTGCGTGCGCTCCGTTCCCAGACGCGACATCCCCCACGACTCGGCAAAACCCATCGCGGGCAGTTTCACAAGGCGGTACCCCGAACAGCCGGTGACGCTCACCGCAGGCGCCTGATCCGTCTTTGAGGTTATGCCGCTGCGGTCTGTCTCTATATCGGCTGAAGCGGTGGCTTTGGTACCCTTGACCGTAATCTCGGTATCGGCCTTATAGCTGTTGAGGCATGGGACGAAATCGACCTTCTCGCCGCTCGTTACAGAGTATACCTCGTCGCGGTCGCTGCGCGCACGCATGAGGTTAGACCCTGCCGAGGTGTAGTATTCGTCTTTGCCGTCAATTGTAACCCGTACGGCGAAATACTTGATGTCGCGCAACATCTTCACGGCGTGGAAGGCGGGATATACCGCTACCAGCTCGGCGTCGATGCCTTCGGCCGCGAGGGCGCGGGCCAGAAGCGTATATTTTTCCACTTCTGTACCGTAGGCCGATGCCAGCACCTCGCCCGAAGTGCGGCTGCGGTAGCCTGCCATATAGGGCGTTACGCCGCATGAGCCGAGGTTCAACGTCATATAATCCCAATATGCCTTTACGGTCTCGGCCTTCGAGTCGCGCGCAAGGCCCGGTATGCGTACTATATCGCGCTCGGTGCTGGCGATGCGGCTAAGGGCGTCGGCCGTCGAGGCGAATGTCGTGGCGCAGAGTATGGGGCGTCCTTCGCCGTTCTGCGGTGTGTTGCCCTCATCGTAGTATGCGGCGAGGTTACGGAACTGCCACGTATAGGTGTCGCCCGTGCGGCGGGGCTTCATGGCGGGGTCGTAGCGCAACTCGGTGCCTGCGGGCACGGTGATCTCGATGCGGCGGTCCTTCACCGAGGCGGCAGGTTCGGTGAGGGTCTCGCACACCTCCAGTGCGGGGTAGAAGCCCGCCTTCGTTGAGAGCGTGTAGTCGAGGTGTATCGTGGCGCCGATCTCCAGTCCCGTATGGGTTATGACCGCCTCGAGCAGGCGGTTGAACGCCGGAGCGTCGGCCGCGGCATGGGGCAGCGACTCGTTGACGGCATTGTCGGGCAGCGGGACGACGGTGCCGTCGGCCTGCGTCGTGTAGGCCTCGTTTATGTTGAGGGTCTGGTATTCGGGATCATAGACCACGAAGGTCTCGCCGAAGAGGTCGTTGAACGACGTGTGGGTCTGAAGTTTCAAATCCATCACGCGGCGGTACTGCTGCGAGCCGTCGGCCGCAAGCGTGTAGCTGGTGTGGAGTTTCTCGTATACGGCCTCGTCGCCGGCGTATGCCGCCGTAAAGGCCAGAAGGCACAATATGGTTGCTATGTATCGTTTCATCTTGCTCTATCTCTTTTCGAATACCAAATCGTTTATCCCGTTGAATCCCATCACCGACTCGCGGAACTCCGTCCAGTCGGCCGCGTCGTAGACGCGCTTGCCGAGCGATATGCGCTGCTTGAGGTGCAGCGTCGCGCCCGACTGCGAACAACTGCCTTCGTAATTGACAACGTCGCCGCCCGCTGCGGTCTCGTACGGCTTGCCGGCAAGCGTGTAGCCTTCGGGAAGCGTTATCTCCTCGTCGAGTTCCACGAGGCGCGAGGTCGAATCCTTGAATGCGTACAGGCGCATGTTGGACGCCACGTTGAGGCGCAGGAACGAATATATCGAGTTGTAAAGCCCCGTCTTGACGATCGGTCGGCATATAATGACACCGTCGCCCACGGCCGCGTAGTCGGGAATCTCGAAGCGTACGGTCATCGAGAACGGCCCCTGCTGGTAGTCGGCGGGGTTCTTGCCCGCATCGTACGACAGGAGACGCGCCTGCGGCGATATGTTCAACAGCTCGCGCTCGATGGCGGCGCGTACGCGGGCGCGCATGCCCGTGGTGAAGGGGCGGCGTGCCGAGGCGTCCGACAGGCCCTCGGCCTCGACCACAAAACTTCCCGTGAGTTTGCCGCGGGCGTCGAGTCGCGACGTGGCCTTGATGCGGAAGTAGTGGTTCTCGGGTGCCGAGAGGGGCGTAAGGCAGAGGTCCGACCCTTCGGGTATGCCGGGCAGGTAGTTCTGCTGCTGCTCGGCGCTGCTCCACAGCTCGCGGCTGAAGGGCACCCATGTCGGGTCGAGCGGCATGTAGGTGCCGTCGTCGAGCTTAACGACGGCCACGCAGTGGTTGAAGTGGTCGGCGGGGATCTCCTCGATGCGCGAGCCGGCCATCGTCATGGCAGGGTAGGCCTCGAAGCCCGCCATGCGGAGCATCGAGATGAGCAGCGCCGCCTTGTCCTTGCAGACGCCGCAGCGGTCGGTGAAGTTGGTGCGGGTGTTGTGCAGTGTGTAACCCTCGCCTTCGCCCATCGAGATGCCCGAATAACGCATGTTGTCGGCCACCCAGTGGGTCAGCACGGCGATCTTGCGCATCGGGTCGTCGATGCCGCGTGTGAGCTCATCGACCTTGGCCTGCGCTTCGGGCGTGGGGTCGAAGCTGCCGTAGTCCTCGTTCACGCCGTGGAACCATAGCGACTTGTCGCGCCACGAGTCGGTCGACGAGAGCATCAGCTTCGGCGCCACGTCGTAGAGGTCGACCATATTCGACTCCGTGGGGAAAGGCATGGCATCCTCTACCGTGAACGAAAGGATCTGGCGTCCGTCGGCAAAGCGCACCGAGGGCGAACACGTCCCCTGATAGAATTCATACTGTACGTGTTTGCTCTGCGGGACGGATACCGTATAGTTCTTGAGCATCGTAGGCGTCGATACCCAGAACGGGACTATGTCGTAGAAGTGTCCGCGCATGGGCGGGATGAAGCGTTCGTCGTCGGCCGCTGCGGCGCCGTCGAGCAGGGCGTATGTAAAGCCGTGCTTCTCGATAGAGTACTCGACCACATCTCCTGTCCCGAGCGCACCGATCTCGATCATGATCTGGCGCGCACCCCAATATATGGCGCGTGCGGGGGCGGCGTAATCCAATGTGTTCTCGACGGGGATCTCGTCGACACGGCCGTCGGCGCGGTACACCTTGACGCTTGTAAAGCGTGCCGCCGCCGTGAGCGGGTCGTAGTCGTATTTCAGGACGCGGTTTGCGAGCGCACCCTGTGCATTGCCTATGAGTACGGCGCGGTATATGTCGAAGGCGCCCGACCCCGTTTCGGCGATCTCGACATCCGTGCGGTCGACAAGGCATACCGAGGGGAAAGACTTGAATTTCGAGTCGGCCTCGGCCCGTGCCTTGAACGGGAGCCACTCCTGCGCCGATGCGGCGTACCACAACGGCAGAAGGAGAAACAAAAGCAAAAGTCTCTTCATAATATATGCGATGGTTATGTTATAGTCGTTTCAGTACGGCGGTTTCGCCGGCAGTATGTGCAAATATAGAGAAAGTCGAGCGCAGAGACAAATCGAAAACGCAGTTTTCAGATTTGACTATGCCGAGACGCATCCTATATTATCCAAATATAGAGAAAGTCGGGCGCAGAGACAAATCGAAAATGCAGTTTTCAGATTTGACTATGCCGAGACGCATCTTATATTATCCGAATATAGTGAAAGGTAGGTGCAAGCACGCTTGATATTTCTGTCGAGTTGCATTATTAATATCCTTAAATGAATATGAAAGTACCCGTAGAATGTCTGAAATTAAATTTGGGTCAGATGGTAATTCCATTCAACGGTGTTGTAGTGTTGTGCAGTGCGCACATGTTCTTTTTGATTGGTTGTGGATACGGAATGGTTGTGTAGAATATGAAAGCCTCCGAGTCATTCGGCTCGGAGGCTTTCGTTGTGGTACCAGCGGGAATCGAACCAGCGACACAAGGATTTTCAGTCCTTTGCTCTACCAACTGAGCTATGGCACCATCGTCTTCGGGTATGTTTTCCGACCGAATGCAATGTCTTGCGACATTCGAGCGGTCTTTTTGTCCCGTTGCGAGTGCAAAGGTAAACAAAAAATCTCAACATCCAAATGTTTCGGCGAATTTTTCTGTTTTTCTTCTTCGCAGTCGTTTTCGGGGTATCATCTGATGCCGGTGAAATGCGATGGTTCTGGGGTAATGTAGGGCGATGTCGGGGTGTCTTAAGCGCTATGTACGGTACGGATTGTCGCCGGTGGAAGGTTTTAGGAGCGGCTGTACGGCCGATATTATCTCATGTGGTTGCTTTTTTGTCGCAATATTTAATATATTTGTCTCGCTGCAGTCTGTATCGGCAGTGTGTTGGCCCGTATCGGGTGGTGTCGTAGGCTGCTGTAATGTATGATTCGACAGAGATATGAAATTGAAAACTTTAATCGTAAGTGTTGTCCTACCGTTGGTTTTGTCCGTGACGGCGGTAACGTCTGCGGCACAGGATTGGGGCCGTCTGCCCGTTCCGAAGGCCGACCGAGAATTGATTTACAATGTTGTGATGATAATGAACATGCCCGAAGGCGTCCATCGAATATACAACGGCAAAGGCAGTACGGTGTTCGATGTGGTGTATACCATCCGTTGCCGCAAAAACGAATGGGTGGTATACGAGGGCGGCATGGAGAGCATGCTCGATGCATTGTATACTATTACGTCCGACGGCAAGGGAACATGTACGATATACAAGGGCGGCATGAAGAGCCGCTTCGATATACTTTATAGGGTGGAGTATACCGACCGCGGGATGAAGCTATACAAGGGAGACTCGTTCGGTGTGAATCCTATATATACATATGAGCGTGACGGCCTGTGACTTTGGGTTATCGTATGCCGTGCAGGCACGCCCTCATCCAGCCATACGACAAGAAGGGCACCCATATCACGTTTCTCGTTGAAATTGCAATGGGTGACGGCATGCCCTGTTCCATGGAGCGATACCCATTTGAAAGTCGTGCCTTCCCCACGGAAAGGGCTTCCTGACCCGTCTATCTCACAGTCGCTGAGGACACAATATGATGAACCGGACTGGAAACGGACACGATGCTCTCCTGACGGCTCGGGATCGGACCATCTGAAGCCTTCGATATCGATATGACGGCCAGTAACCCATAATGAGGAGGCTCCTGTAAAGGTTACGCCTCCCGGGGTCTCGGCCCTGAATACGACCGGTGCATCTTCTGTGCCGGTCCAGGAAAGGAGGATTGCGGCATCGTCATATGTCCCGTTCTTCCACTCTATTACAGTCCCCGCAGGAACATCTGC
>CASFQF010000062.1 GCA_949296635.1 uncultured Alistipes sp.
GTCGAAGAATCCCAAAATGCCTACGGGCGACATCGAGGTGGCAGCCGACGAACTCACCGTCCTCAACGAGGCGCAGACGCCCCCGTTCACCATCGAGGAGAACTCCGACGGCGGCGACGACCTGCGTATGAAATACCGTTACCTCGACCTGCGCCGCCCGCCGCTGCAGCGTAATCTGGCATTGCGCCACCGCATGGCGCACGCCGTACGTACGTTCCTCGACAAGGAGGGATTCCTCGAGATCGAGACCCCCTATCTCGTGGGATCGACACCCGAGGGCGCACGCGACTTCGTCGTGCCGAGCCGCATGAACCCCAACCAGTTCTACGCCCTGCCGCAGTCGCCGCAGACGCTCAAGCAGCTACTGATGGTTGCCGGCTACGACCGCTACTTCCAGATCGTGCGCTGTTTCCGCGACGAGGACCTGCGCGCCGACCGCCAGCCCGAGTTCACACAGATCGACTGCGAGATGTCGTTTGTCGAACAGGAGGACATACTCGAGATATTCGAGCGCTGGGCGAAATACATGTTCCACGAGATACTCGGCATAGACTTCACCGAGCCTTTCCGCCGCATGCCGTGGATCGAGGCCATGGAGCGCTTCGGGTCGGACAAGCCCGACATGCGCTTCGGTATGGAGCTGCACGATGTGACGGACCTTGCACACGGACATTCGTTCCCGGTATTCGACGACGCCGAATATATCGCCGGCTTCGCAGCCACGGGATGCGCCGGGTACACCCGCAAGCAGATCGACGCCCTGACCGAATATGTCAAGCGCCCGCAGGTAGGGGCCAAAGGCCTCGTTTGGATACGCCTCGACGAACAGGGCAATGTCAAGTCGTCGATCGACAAATTCTTTACCCCCGATGAGTTGAAGGCCATTGCCGGGCGTGTCGAGGCGCATGCCGGAGATCTCGTACTGCTGCTCTGCGGCAAGAAATTCAAGGCCCTCACGCAGCTCTGCGCCCTGCGTCTGCACGTGGCCGAGGAGTTGGGACTGCGCGATCCGCAGAAGTTCGCCCCGCTGTGGGTAGTCGATTTTCCCATGTTCGAATGGGATGACGAGACACAGCGCTTCTACGCCATGCACCACCCCTTCACCTCGCCCAAGCCCGATGACATACCCTTCATGGAGAGCGATCCGGCGCGTGTACGCGCCAACGCCTACGACTTCGTATGCAACGGCACCGAAATAGGCGGCGGCTCGATACGTATCCACGACGCACAGCTTCAGGCCCTCATATTCAAGGTTCTGGGCTTCACGCCGGAGCGCGCGCAGGAGCAGTTCGGCTTCCTGATGAACGCCTTCAAATTCGGTGCGCCTCCACACGGAGGCCTCGCATTCGGTTTCGACCGTCTCTGCTCCCTGTTCGGAGGGTCGGACTCGATACGCGACTTCATCGCATTCCCCAAGAACAACGCAGGCCGCGACGTCATGCTCGACGCCCCGTCGGCTATCGACCAATCGCAGCTCGACGAACTTTACCTCTCGCTCGTAAAGCCGGAATAAGCAAGGACGGGCCAAACAAAAAACCGAGGGTATTTTAGAAATACCCTCGGTTTTTTGTTCTTCAAGTCCTGCGGTATACCGGCATCGGAGATCTCCTGCCGGCGGCCGTTTTCGGCCGCTCCGCAATCGTGCCCGCATCGGGGATTACTCCTCGACCTTCTCGAACTGATCCTTTCCCACGCCGCACAGGGGACATACCCAATCGTCAGGAATATCCTCGAAAGCCGTTCCTGCAGCGATGCCTCCCTCGGGATCGCCCACAGCCGGATCATAAATCCAATCGCAAACAGTACATCTGTACTTCATAATCCAGAAATCGTTAAAATTACTATTGCGCCGCCGTCACGCGGCATGACGCTCGATACAAAATTAATACAATTATCGACACAGGCAATAGGTTTTTCTTTACGCAGTGGCATTTCGCCCCGGCGACCGATAACTCCCATCCGCCTGCGGCCCGCCTACACCAGCCCCGAGAAGCCCATGAAGGCCATGGCCAGAATCGCTGCCGTAATCAGCGCGATAGGCGTGCCTTTCAATGCCGCGGGGACGCCGTCCAACTCGAGACGCTCGCGTATGCCGGCGAAGATCACCAGCGCCAGACCGAATCCCAACGCCGTAGATACCGAATAGGTAACGCTCTGCAGCAGGTTGAACTCCTTCTGGATCATAAGTATGGCCACACCCAGCACGGCGCAGTTCGTCGTGATCAGGGGCAGGAATATGCCGAGGGCCTGATAGAGCGACGGCGAGACCTTCTTGAGCATGATCTCGACCATCTGCACCAACGCGGCGATAACCAGAATGAAGACTATGGTCTGCATGTAGCCTATGCCCAGAGGGTCGAGTATGAAGGTCTGTATCGACCACGCCACCACAGCCGTGAGGGCCATCACGAAGGTTACGGCCGCGCTCATGCCGAGCGACGTCTCGACCTTCGACGACACGCCCAAGAAGGGGCATATACCGAGGAACTGTGCGAGGACGACATTATTGACGAAGATCGCACCTATGATTATTGCGAAATACGAGATCTCCATAACTACTTCTTGATAAACTTATTGAACAATACCATAAGATAGCCCAGCACGAAGAAGCCTCCGGGCGCCAGCACGAACACCAGCGGCGTATAGTCCGAAATGCCGAGCGGCATGCCGAAGATGGCGCCGCTGCCCAGCACCTCGCGCACGGCACCGATGACGGTGAGCGAGAGTGTAAAGCCGATACCTATGCCGATACCGTCGAATATCGAGTCCAAGACACCGTTCTTCGAGGCAAAGGCCTCGGCACGGCCCAGAATGATACAGTTCACCACGATCAGCGGGATGAAGACGCCGAGGCTGGCGTACAGCGCCGGCACGAAGGCCTGCATCAGCATCTGTATGATGGTCACGAACGACGCTATGACCACGATGAAGGCGGGAATGCGCACCTTGTCGGGGATAAGGTTCTTGATGAGCGATATGACCATGTTCGACATCGTCAGCACGGCCATCGTCGCAACACCCATACCCATGCCGTTCATGGCCGAGGTGGTCGTACCGAGCGTAGGGCACATACCCAGCACCAGCACGAAGGTGGGATTATCCTTGACGATCCCACGAAGTATGATATTGAGCTTATTCATTTTCGCCTCCTTCCTGAGCATCGCAGCCCTCATCTGTTGCAGTTGCACCCGACACGCCGTCGGCCGAAGCCTTGGCGCCGCTGGCCACCTTGAACGCCTCATAAGCGCGGGCCACAGCATCGGCATAGGCGCGCGATGAGATCGTCGCGGCCGTCAGGGCGTCGATGTCGCCGCCGTCCTTCTTGACCTTGAGTGTCAGATCCGCCGGATTCTTGTCCTTGACGCTGGCAAGCAGCACGTTGCCTTCGTCGCACATCTTCGAGCCGAGGCCCGGGGTCTCGCTCTGCTCCAGCACATTAACGTTGAGAATCTTGCCGTCGGCGGCGAAGCCCACCATCATGCGCACCTTGCCGCTGAAACCGCTCATAGTCATGGTCTCGACAGCGTATCCCACGACAGCGCCGCTGCCGTCGACTGCCGTATATACGTTGATCGGCATATCGTCGATGTCCATCGTGCTCATCTCGTTCTTCTCGAACGCGGGGAGCACGTTCGCCACGGCTGCGACCGTAGCCTGACGGTTCGCCTCGGCTATGGCATCCTCCGTAATCATATTCACCGCCCCCACGCCGGCCGAAGCGATCAGCGTGATCGAAAACAGGACGGCCACCATATTAAAAAGTGTACTCTTCATATTCTGCGCCTCCTATTTCTTATCCGTCGCCAAACCGAAGCGTACGGGTTTCACATATTTGTTTATTAGCGGCGTCACCGCATTCATCAGCAGTATGGCGAAAGACATACCCTCGGGATACGAGCCCCACAGGCGTATTATCATCGTCACGGCGCCGATGCCGATACCGTATAGTATCATACCCTTGTGCGTCATGGGCGAGGTGACGTAGTCCGTCGCCATGAATATGGCTCCGAGCAGGGCACCGCCCGCCAGCACATGGAACGCAGGCAGCTGATACAGCAGTGCACCGCCGCCGTCGGCCAAAGCCACGAAGAAGGCGAACACGGCCATCGTGCCCAGCACGGCAACGGGTATATGCCACGTTATCACACGACGCCACAGCAGGTATATTCCGCCCACGATAAGCGCGGCGGCGGCGATCTCGCCGAGCGAGCCGGGGATCGTACCGCTGAACATGCTCAACAGGTCGACATCCTCGACGGGGACACCGGCCTTGATCGCAGCCAGCGGCGTGGCACCCGAGAGGGCGTCGGCGTACCCCTCGACGACGGGGGCCGTGAAACTTGTCATCTGCACGGGATAGGCTATAAGCAGGAAGACACGTCCCACCAGCGCGGGATTAAAGGGGTTGCGTCCCAGACCGCCGAAGGTCATCTTCGCAACGCCGATGGCCACCAGCGAACCTATCACCACGATCCACCAAGGAATCGACACGGGGAGGTTGAACGCCAGCAGCAGTCCCGTAACCGCAGCCGAAAGGTTCGACACGGTATATTCGCCGCGGAAGAGGAACTTCTGGATGAGGTACTCGATAACGACGCAGCTCACGACGGCGATGGCCGACACCTTCAGCACATCGAGGCCGTGCACCCACGTCGACACCGCCAGAGCGGGCAGCATCGCGATGAGCACGTCACGCATGATCGAACGGGTCGACTGCGCGCTGTGCACATGCGGCGACGGAGCTACAAAAAACTTGTTTGCCATGATATTATCTCTTCTATTTTAAATTCCTGTGAAACATTACTTCTTGGCAGCCGCGGCACGGGCGCGGATGATACCCATCACGGTCTGCTTGCCCTGACGTATGTAGTCCAGCAGCGGGATGTTTGCAGGGCACGAATACTGGCAGCAGCCGCACTCGATACAGTCAGTCACACGCTCCTGCTCGGCACGGTCCCACATCTTGCGGCGCGACACCTTCGATACAAGGTATGGCTCCAGCCCCATCGGGCAGGCGGCGACACACTTGGCACACTTGATACAGGGCGACTCAGCACCGCGACGGGCCTCGGCGCCGTCCAGCACCGTAATACCCGAACAGCCCTTCGTCACCGGAGAGTCGAGGTTGACCATGGCACGGCCCATCATCGGTCCGCCGTTTATGACCTTCACGTCGCCCTCGGGCAGGCCTCCGGCCTTTTCCAGCAGTTTCGATATGGGTGTGCCCATGCGTGTGAGCAGGTTGCGGGGCGATGACACATGCTTTCCCGTCACCGTAACCACACGCTCGATCAGCGGCTTGTTCTTCTGTACCGCCTCATAGACGGCAACGGCCGTAGAGACATTACACACCACGGCGCCGACATGTATCGGCAAGCCCGGCGGTGGCGGCACCTGACGCCCCGTCACGGCCGCGATCAGCTGTTTCTCGCCGCCCTGCGGGTACTGAACCTTCAGCGGCTCGACCGTGACGCCGTAGCCCTTTTCCACGATCAGCCGGCGCAGGTACTCTATGGCGTCGGGCTTGTTGTTCTCCACGCCGATGACGGCCTTATCGACACCCACGGCACGCTTCAGGATCTCGACGCCGACCAGCAGCTCCTCACCGCGCTCGAGCATCATGCGGTGGTCCGACGTAAGGTACGGCTCGCACTCCACACCGTTTATGATAAGGTACTCGGCCTTGCAGCCCGGCGGCACCGACAGCTTGACATGCGTGGGGAACGTAGCGCCGCCCATGCCGACGATACCCGCCTCCTTGATCTTGGCGATGATCGCGGCGCCGTCCAGCGTACACTCGCGCACCAACTGCGGCGTGCGGTCTATCGACGGCAGCCACTCGTCGCCTTCGCGCTTTATGGTTATCATCATCTGACGCAGTCCCTGACCGTTGACCTGCATGTCGACGGCAGTAACCGTACCCGACACGGGCGAATGGATATTGGCCGACATGAAACTCGAGGCCTCGGCTATGAGCTGTCCCGTCAGCACCTTGTCGCCCTTGGCCACCTTGGCCGTGGCGGGGGCGCCTATATGTTGTCCGAGCGGAACGTTGACGACATCGGGAAGGTCCATCACCTCTATCGCCTTGGTGTTGCTCCACTTCTTGTTGTCCGACGGATGAACTCCGCCTATCGGAAATGTCTTCATACTATGCACCGTTTATTTCTGCTCCTTAACACTATCGTTCTTCGCGGCGGCCGCACCGGCCGTCTTCTCTTCAGCGGCGCCCTTCTCGGCAACACGCTTCTCCACGGCGGGGTTCTCGGCAGCGGGTTTGACCGGCGCCTTCGGGGCTGCCTTCACCGCACCCATCTCACCGCCTTTCGCAGCCGCAGTTGCGGTTTTTGCGGCAACGCCCTCCGCCGCCTTGGCGGCAGGCGCCTTCGGCGTCTTGGGCAGGGGCTCCATACCTGTCAGCTTGATGGCTCCCGTGGGGCACTCGTTGACACACTTGCGGCACAGCTTGCACTTCTGCGGGTCGATGTATGCCAGATTGTTCTCGACGGTGATGGCTCCAAAGGCACAAACCTTTTCGCACTTGCCGCAACCGATACATCCCGCCTTGCAGGCCTTCATCACGACGGCGCCCTTGTCCTTCGACACGCAGCCCACATAGACGGCGCGGCCCTTGGGCCACTTCTTGCGCAGCTCGATGATGTTCTTCGGGCAGGCCTTGACACATGCGCCGCAGGCCGTACACTTCTCGGCATCGACCTCGGCGATACCCGTCTCGGGATTGATGTGTATGGCGTCGAAGGCACAGGCATCGACGCAGTCGCCGTAACCGAGGCAGCCGTACGCACAGGCCGTCTCGCCGACGTAGAGCGACGAAGCCACGGCACAGCTCTTGGCGCCGTCGAACGTATTGGTGCGCGGGCGCTTCTCACATACGCCGCCGCAACGCACCGTAGCCACCATAGGCTCTTTCTCGGGAGCGGCCTTGCCCAGATACGAGGCGATAGACTTCATCGTGTCGCCGCCGCCGACGGGGCAGAACAACGCCGAAATGTCGTCGTTCTTGACCAGAGCATCGGCCATGCCGCGGCATCCGGCAAAGCCGCAGCCGCCGCAGTTGGCTCCCGGGAGCATCTTTTCCACCTCGTCGATGCGGGGGTCCTCCTCCACCTTGAACTTCTGTGCCACGAAATAAAGCACAACGGCGGCCAAGATACCCAGCACACTGAGTGTCAGAATAGTAGATAGTAATACCGTCATTTTGTTTGTTTAGTTATTGTGAATTTTATCTCTTTACGTAATTTGTCGCGCAGCAGATACAACACACCGTAGTACAGCAGCACGCCGCCTATGGCCGACAACGCGGCCGCACCTTCGCCCGCACCCGCCGCAAGCAGCGACACGAGCAATACCATTAAAACGAAAAAAGGCGCCGCGTAGGCCAACAGGACCGACTCGGCTACCATACTTTTCCTCTGCAGCGACACCACGACCTCCTCGCCCGCTCGGTACGACGCGGCATCCGGTGTCTCCACCTCCACCACCTTGTCGGCGCTCTCCCCGACGCCGCATACACCGCGTGCGTGGCAGGCGCTGCACGCGCTCTCCACCTTCATACGCACGTACACGGTGGAACCCTCCGTACGTATAACCTCGCCGCAATGCCTGATACCAGCACTTTCCATCGTAGCGTACTACAAATACCGCGTAGAAACTAATAACCGTACTTGTTTATCAGCGGCAGGAGACACTCGTGGCGGAACGAACATACCGACAGGCGCAAAACGGGCGGGTATTGGTAACGCTTCTTGACGTTCTGCATGACCATCGTATGTATCTTCTCCACAACCTCCGAATCGAATCCGGCATTCACTATCTCCTCACGGTGCTGCCCCTCCTCGATCATGCGGTAGAGGATGGCGTCGACCACCTCGTACGGAGGCAGCGTATCGCTGTCGCGCTGGTTGGGATGGAGTTCCGACGAAGGCTCCTTCTTCAATATGTTTTCGGGGATTACGTTGTCGAACTTGAGGTTGATATAGCGGGCCAGATCGTACACCTCGCTCTTGTATAGGTCGCCCGTGACACTGAACGCGCCGGCCGTATCGCCGTAGAGCGTACACCAGCCGATGGCATTCTCGCTCTTGTTCGAAGAGTTGAGCAGCACGTATCCGTCCTTGTTCTGCAGCGCCATGAGCAGCACCGTGCGGATACGCGACTGTATATTCTCCTCCGTGGCGTCGAACTCCGTTCCTCCCGTGACGGGTTTGAGCGTATCCATGATCGCCGTGTATGCCTCGTTTATGGGGAGCACGCTGTACTCTATACCCAGATTCTCGGCCAGACGCTTGGCATCCTCCACAGACTCGTTCGACGAGAACTGCGACGGCATCATCAGGCCCCGCACGTTCTCGGCGCCCAAAGCCCCCACGGCCAGACACGCCACCACGGACGAGTCGATGCCGCCCGAAAGGCCAACACAGGCCTTCGTATAACCGCTCTTGTGGAAGAAGTCGCGAAGGCCCAGACATGCCGCCTTGTATATCATCCGCGTGCGGTCGTTGTACGTGGTATAGGGCACGACCACTTCGTTATGCGGCACTGACGTATCGAAGATGCTGAAGTCCTCCTCGAAGCTCTTCATCATAAGTTCCACCTTGCCCTGCTTGTTCATCACGCCCGAAGTGCCGTCGTAAACCAGATCGCTCGAACCGCCCACTTGGTTTATGATGATGATATTGCGGCACTCGGTATAGGTCAGACGGCGCATGGTCTCGTAACGGTACGTGAGCAGGCCCTTGCCGTAGCGGCGCGAATTGACGCTCACGACGAAATCGGCCTCCTTGTCGAGCTCGTGCAGATGCGACAGGTCATCGCCGACCATGACGGCGATATTGCGGCCGCAAACCTTGACGACCTTGTAACCGCCGCCCGAGACGATAAATCCCATCTCGCGGCGCGCCGTAATATAGCTTTTCTCGATGGTGTCGGTTATACGGCCGTTGCGGAGTACCGCGGCCGCGCTCACAGCCCCACGGTTCGTCAACAGAGGAGATCCCACGATGGCAGTTACCCTGCGGCAGTATTTGGCAATACGTTCGAGCGCCTCCTCACACAGAGACAGGAACGTCGTTTTCCGCAAAAGATCGTACGCCGGCGTGCCGCTCACGGCATACTCGGCAAACAACACAAGATCGGCACCCTCTTTATCGGCTTTTTCCACGGCGTCGATTATCTTGGCGGCATTGCCTTCGATATCGCCGATGGTATAGTTCAATTGGGCAAGAGCTATCTTCATTATCCTCTTTTCAGATTAATCGTTCGACAACCATAAAAATCCGTCGCAAAGGTAGTCATTATTTTGGAAAGTAACGACGTCGCGGTCCATTTTTTACAAACAAAAAAAAAGGGATAAACCCTTTCGGATTCATCCCGTTAGCTTTCGCCGCGAAACCCGCTGCACATATCTCTGCAGCAGTCCCGCCGCCTTGTCACTCGTTCGCGTCGTTGACCAGAATACGGCCGCAATATTCACACACGATGAGCTTCTTGCCTTGGCGTATGTCGGCCTGACGCTGGGGCGGAATATGGTTGAAACATCCGCTGCAGGCGTCGCGCTTGACCGTAACGACAGCAAGGCCGTTGCGGACGCTGCGACGGATACGCTCATAGGCCGACAACAGACGCTCGTCGATGCGGGTCTTGGCCTTCTCGGCCTTTTCGCGGAGCGCCGCCACCTGATCCGCCGTCTCAGCCTCGATGCTCTCAAGCTCCGATTTCTTGTCGTTGAGGTCTATCGTGCGGTCGGCAACCACGGCCTCGGCCTCCTCCAGCAGCGTCTTCTTCTGCTTGATGCCCGCGGCGTACTCCTTGAGACGCTTTTCGGCAAGTTCTATCTCCAGTTCCTGATACTCGATCTCCTTGGTGATGGCGTCGAACTCGCGGTTGTTGCGGACGTTGTTCTGCTGCGCCTTATAGTTGTTTATCTGTATCTTGGCCTGATCCACCTCGCGGCGGCGCTGCTTGGTGAGCGTATTGAGCTCTTCGATCTCGCCGTTGATGTTGTCGATGCGGGTCTTCAATCCCTCGATTTCGTCCTCGAGGTCCTGCACTTCCAGAGGCAACTCTCCCTTCACCTTGTTAATCTCGTCGATCTGCGAATCGATCTTCTGCAACTCGTAGAGTGCCATGATCTTCTCCTGCATCGAATAGTCGACATCGGATGTTTTCTTCTGTGCCATATGATATATTTAAATTTACGCCTGCCAAGTTTTTCGGGTATCTCCGGAGAAACCCGCCCCGCAACCGCTCAGACCATATAGTTCACGGGGTTGCGCGAACGCACACTTTTGCGAATGGCAAAGATAGGTAATTTTTTTGACAAAATATCAAATAATATTTCAATTGCGCAATATTCGCTCTCGAAATGGCCCATATCCGCCAAAATCATGCGGCCCTCATGGCGCATGAAGTCGTTATACCGCAAGTCGGCCGTAAGATATATATCCGCACCGGCAGCATGGGCCTCGTCTATGAGCGAGCCTCCGGCTCCCGTGCATACGGCCACGCGGCGCACCTTGCCGCACACGATGTCGCCGTGCCGCAGCGCCCGTACGCCGAAGCGCTCCATCACTTCGCGCATGAACTCCACGCTCGCCTGCGCCGACGGGAGAGTGCCCACTACACCGAAACCTGCGCCGCCGCCCGCGGGTGACGGTTCCAGCACCGACATGTCCTCGAGACCAAGCATACGGCCCACGCGCCAGCTCATACCGCCGGGCGTACTGTCGAGGTTCGTATGCGCGGCATACAACGCTATTCGGCGCCGCACCGCCTCCTCGACGCAACGCTCGGTATACGATGCCGAGTTGAGCCGTTTCAACGGATGGAATATGACGGGATGATGCGTGATTATCATGTCGCAGCCCTCGGCCGACGCCTCCTCGATCACCTCTTCAGTCACATCCACCGCCAGCAGCGCCTTGCGCACCTCGTCATCGGGGCGGCCCACGGCGAGGCCCGCATTATCATACGACTCCTGCAATCCGAGCGGTGCGAACTCCTCGATCGCCGCCGCGACATCTCTGATCTTCATATCCTGATCTTGAAAATTACCGTCTAAAACAACGACTGCTCGTAGAACGGGAACAGCTCCTTATCCTCGTCGTCGCCCTTCCTGCGCCGGCGCGCACGGCTTTTGGGCGGCACGGCGCCTGCAACAGAAGTCTTCGCGCCGGTCCCGGCACCGGCGGCACCCGCCG
>CASFQF010000063.1 GCA_949296635.1 uncultured Alistipes sp.
AACCCGTTTCTACTAATCTCTGTTTTATCCTTATAACTGCCAAATATTATGTCGGTTACATTATATGTCACCAACCATTTTTGGCATCATTACCAAAAAAGGTAATGGTGCCAAAAACTACGCCCCGACTATCACAATAGTCGGGGCGCAGTATCCGTATCAGGGCTCGGCAGCCCGAAAACCTGCAAGTCTACAACTCTTCGGCCTTCACGTGAGTGATTTTACCGTCACGCATGACGACCAATTCACCGTCCTCCTTCTTCACTCTCTCTTTCAAGCGCTGCTGGGCAAGGAGTATCCCGGCATCTATTTTCTCCTGCATCTGCTCAATCTCGATCTCACTCATAAGGTCTAATATTTTACAGTTTACATATTTGTCTGTAGCCCACCGAGTCGACGACCTCCCTTATTTCGTCGCGCGCGCCGTAGGCTACCTTTTTCACGCCGTCGGCAGAACTGTTGTTGTATATGACCCAATAATCGCAGATAGGCGTATAGAGCGTCGTCAGATAACGCAACCCGCGATAATAACGCCTTCTGATCACCTCGGGAGGGACATTGTGCCCGCCCTCGGCCACACGCCGCGCGACACGCTCCACAGCCTGCTCGGGCGTAGGCAGCCAGAAATACAACAACGATACGAAATACCCTTTTTCCTGCGCCATGCGGATAAAACGCACGTAATACCTTGTGGCCAACGTGGTCTCGAATGCAAAATCCGCACCGTCCGACAACAAGACATCCATACGCTGGCGCATGAGACGTCCCGCCTCGATCGATACACGTGCCGGATTGAAAGGAGACAGGCCCTTGGCTATTTCGTCGGCGTTGACGAACTCCTTGCACTCCAACATCTCGGGCAATACGGCATACGAAGCCGTAGTTTTACCCGCTCCGTTGCATCCGCATATGACATAGAGTTTAGGCATACGCATTTATCCTCACTGCAAAGATAACAATTTTCTTCAATTATCCAAAATACAGGCAGCAGGGGGCTGCCCGCCGCGGGAACGAACGCCGACGCGGCTCGAATAGGGTTGCTTACCGGCGCAAAAGGTATTATATTTGCAATAGAGCATCCGACTGCTTAATATCTGTAACACCTAAATTCTACGATCATGACAACAACCGACACCACAGGGAAATTCCTCCTCGCGCCCCTGCCGTACGACATGCGGGCCCTGACGCCGTACATATCGGAGGAGACGCTGCTCTACCACCACGACAGGCATACGGCCGCCTATGTCAACAAACTCAACGAACTTGCGGGCGGGACCCTATACGAAGGCATGGCCCTCGAGGATATAATACGTCAGGCCGAAGGCCCCCTCTTCAACAACGCCGCACAGGCGTGGAACCACGAGTTCTACTTCGCCACGCTGTCGCCCGCACCGCAGCGCATGCCGTCGGGGCGCCTGCTCGAGGCCGTAAACGCCACGTTCGGCGATACCGACTCGCTCCGACAGAACATGACGCAGGCGGCCGTTGCGCTCTTCGGGTCGGGCTGGGTGTGGCTCGCGGCCGACGACCGCGGCGCCCTCTCGATAGTGAGCAAACCCAACGCCGGCAATCCCCTCACCGACGGACTGCACCCGCTGCTGGCCATAGACGTATGGGAGCACGCCTACTACATCGACTACCGCAATGCCCGTGCCGACGGCGTAAAGGCCCTCTGGCAGGTCATCGACTGGAAGGCCGTATGCAAACGTTATGACGAACATAATCTATAACCAAACAACAGCGGATCCGGAAATCGGATCCGCTGTTGTTTGGTTGTCACATATTTTCTTTAACCAATGATTCTAAATATGTTTTCAAAGTCCTACCGTCTTCAACCTTCCAATATTATGTCCGCTTGAGATCAACTATCGACAATGCAAATACAAAACTAATTTTAAACATAAACAACCTTAAAAAGCACAAAAAAACGGGGCGGTCGACACCCCGTTTAAATATCCGAGCCTGCTGATAGGCTCTATCAAGAAGGCATTACCTGCCCCTTACGGCATCAGATGCTGATGTCGAGAATCTCGAACTTGATGATGCCGGCAGGCACCGTAACTTCGACTACATCGCCCTTCTTCTTGCCCAGCAGGGCCTTGGCGATAGGCGTGCCGATCGCGAGCTTGCCCTCACGGAGGTTGGCCTCGTTCTCCGACACGATCGTATACACCACCTGCTTGTTGTTATTGTGGTTCAGAAGCGTCACCTTGCTCAATATCTGCACCTTGCTCTTGTCGATCTTCGACTCGTCGATAACGCGGGCGTTGGTGAGCGTCTGCTCCAGCTTGGCGATGCGCATCTCCAACAAACCCTGCGCCTCGCGCGCAGCATCATACTCCGCGTTCTCCGACAGGTCGCCCTTGTCACGCGCCTCGGCTATAGCCGCCGAGATGGCCGGACGCTCCACCGAACGCATATGGTTGAGCTCGTCCTTGAGCTTCTGCAATCCTTCAGCCGTAAGATAAATGATCTCTTTCGCCATATCTACAACAGTAAAAAACCAGAATTCCAACCTGCCGAGAGATCAGAATTCCGAATTAACAATCGATTTATTAATACTGAAACAAAGATAAGCACGATATTTCGATTTTCCAACTTTTTCCCGCGCAAAGTATCCCGATATGCAAGGTCGTACGGCAAATACCTCCCATCATGCCGCCCATCATGCCGCCCCGCACCCGCGTTTGCAGGCCCCGCACCGCCGCAAACGAATGCGGCCCCGCGCCGAAACGCAGGGCCGCACACCTCATACCGGCGCAGCTATTCGGCAGAGCCGCCCGCAGCGGACATGTCGGCCGCCGTGCCGGGGAAGTCGATCAGATAGACGAAGTGCTGCAGCTCGCGCAGCATGTTGCGTTTCTCGCCCTTCGGCGCATATACGTAACAGTCGATCGTGACCACCTCGTTCGTGGCTTGGTTGACGGTGGTATAGCTCACGAACGGGCCTCCCATGACGTAGTTCTCGACATCCCACAGACCTGCCATCTCGATCCACGTACGGCCGTCGATCTCCATCATGCGCATCTGCGGCTCGAAGTCGATATAGTTTTCGCCGCTGGCATCGGCTATCTGCTTCACGGTAGTCATGTACGACCCCTCGGCCGGCCCGGGGATGTTCGCGGCGAACTTGTCGCGCGCGGCGATCAGCGACGCCTCCGAAAGCGAACCCTTGCCGCCGTACGGGTATTTGTATATGAAGAAACCTTGGCTCGCGGCGGGGAACTCCTGCGAGATCCACACCATATCGCCACCCTGCGTGCGCACGCTGAAATTATCGGGCACATACATCTGTACGCCGAACTTGTCGCGCAGCAGCGCCTCGGTCTGCTTCGAGTAGTAGCGCTTGCCGTAATCGACCGAACGGTCGCGTTCGGCCTTCTCTATGACACGCACAATGTTGTCGCGGTTCTGCGATACATAATCGGCCACACTCCTGTCGTCGGGGCCCTTGATCGAGACGAAGACCTGCGGCTTGGCCGTAACGTCGTAACGCACCGTAATCGACGGCTCGGCGATCGAGGGGTCCACGTTCACCGTCACGATATTGCGGTGCCGCTCCACAAGGCTGCCGAAATTGTTGGGCAGGATACGCAGCACGTCGAACATGGGTTCGTATGTCGTAAGCTCCGATACGGGCTGCTTGAGCACCGCCTGAAGCGTATCGCCGAGTTCGCTCTGCCAATCGGGCTGGGCGCATACGACGATCACCTCGTAAGGGTTGCCCGTAGTCGAGCTCTCCGATGTCACCTTATGGAAAGTGTCGCATCCCGCGACCGCCGCACACGACAGAAGCACCGCGGCGATATTTTTCAGTACACGTTTCATATTCTCATTTTTCCGTTTGCGGCCGCACTGCAGCCGGCCGATTGCATTTACAAATATAACCCAAAAAACACTTTCCGCAAAATACATACCCCGTTTTACGTAAAAAAGCACTACTTTTGCCGTATCACCGGCGGCACGCCGCGGCAGCCGTACGGCACACGTTCCACCAGCGTAAAAAAGAGAATCCATGAAGATAAATCCGCCCAAATTCATCAAACGCCTCTTTCCCGACATGATATGGGAGATCGACGACAGCAACGGCGTATTCCTCACCTTCGACGACGGCCCCACGCCGGGCATAACCGAGTGGATCCTCTCGACGCTGCGGCGGTACGACGCCAAGGCGACATTCTTCGTGCTGGGCAAGAACGCCGAGCTCTACCCCGACCTTTACCAGCGCATACGAGACGAGGGGCACAAGATCGGCAACCACACATACTCGCACCAGAAAGGCTGGGGCATGCCCCTCGAGAAATATATCGAAGACGTGGACTTCGCCGACGACATCCTCCACAGCGACCTCTTCCGCCCACCATACGCCCGCGTCACGCCGTCGCAGATGCGCGCCGTGGGCCAGCGCTACAAGATCATCATGTGGAACATCCTCTCACGCGACTACACCTCGGCAATATCGCCCTCGGAGTGTTACCGCGGCGTGGTGAAGTACATACGTCCCGGGTGCATCATCGCCTTCCACGACAGCGAAAAATCGTTCCGCAACATGAGCTACGCCCTGCCGCGCGTGCTGGAGAGGATCAAGGAGATGGGGCTGAAATGCAAGATAATAGAGTTATAGCATGAAGGTAATATTGGCAGTCACGGGTGCCAGCGGCGCCATCTACGCACGCCAGTGCGCCGAGCGGCTGGCAGGCGCGCCGCAAGTGGAACGCATAGCCCTCATCGTAAGCGACAACGGCCGCCGCGTCATGGAGTACGAGGGCGAGCGGCTGCCCGAATCGGAGCGCTTCGTCCGCTACGACAACGGCGACATGTTCTGTCCTGCGGCCAGCGGGTCGGCCCGCTACGACGCCATGATCATCGTACCCGCCTCTATGGGCACCATAGGCCGCATCGCCGCCGGCGTGTCGCTCTCGCTCATAGAGCGCGCCGCCGACGTCATGCTCAAGGAGCGGCGGCCGCTGGTATGCGTGGTGCGCGAGGCGCCGTATTCGGCGCTGCACCTGCGCAACATGGCGGCACTGACCGACGCCGGCGCCGTCATCGTACCAGCCTCGCCCTCATTCTACTCGCGTCCCGCCTCGATCGAGGAGCTCGCGGCGACAGTCACCGAACGCGCACTCGCGCATGCGGGCATAGAGGTGCCGCATTATGAGTTTGACGGCAAATAAAATAGCCCGAAAGGCTTATGTTTTTGAGGATTTTTTAGTATCTTTGCGCCGCTTGAAAATTACAAATACGTAAAAATATAGATTTATGACCATCACAGCAGCAGACATCAAGATCGGCATGTGCATCGAAATGGACGGCAAGACATACCTCGTAGTCGATTTCCAGCACTGCAAGCCGGGCAAGGGCCCCGCATTCGTCCGTTCGAAGCTCAAGAACCTCGAGAACGGCCGCGTCATCGAAAACACTTTCTCGTCGGTAAGCCAGAAGATCGAGCAGGTGCGTGTGGAGCGCCGTCCCTACCAGTTCACTTATGAGGACGATCTGGGCGCGCACTTCATGCACACGGAGACCTTCGAGGAGATCAACATCGACAAGAACCTCATCAACAACTACGACCTTATGGCCGACGGCCAGATCGTCGAGGTGATGTTCCATACCGACAAGGAGATCGTCCTATCGGCCGAGCTGCCCCCGATCGTCGACATGGAGGTCATCTACACCGAGCCGGGCATCAAGGGCGACACAGCCTCTACCAATTCGCTCAAGCCCGCCACGGTGAACACCGGCGCCACGATCAAGGTCCCCCTCTTCATCAACACGGGCGACAAGATCCGCGTCGACACCCGCACCCGCGAGTACTACGAGCGCATACGATAACGGCCGCGATGGGTGGGGGCAAGCGGTTCCCCCGTCACAGGCGCGCAACGATCGCGACAACAGGCACCCGACAAGCATTGGCTTGCCGGGTGTTTTCGTACACACAGTCCCCGACCGGACGCCATATATCGTAATACGGCCGCCCGAAAACACGGCGCCGAACCGTACTGAAGCCGCACAACAGGCCCATCACGGCCGCAGCGAAAATAATTCCCGCGAAAAAATATTCCCTGCGGCCGTTTTCTAAAAAAATTAAATTACCTTTGCCCGTGATGGCATTGTCACGATTCAGATACGCCCGCAATCTGGGAGCCATGCTCCTGCTGCTGCTCTTCTCGGAATATCTGGGCAGCACGTCGCTCTTCATGCACAGCCACCGCATCGACGGGCAGCTGATCGTACACTCACACCCCTATTCAGGTTCGGCCGACAGCCCCAACCATTCGCACTCGGCACAACAGTGCAAAGCTATCGGCATGCTGTCGGCATTCACGGCCCTTGCCGCAGGTTTTTTCCACCCGCTGCTCGCCGCAGCCGCCACGGTCTGCATATTGGCCGTCCGCCGTGCCGCCGCCACACATCAGAAGCCATCCCTGCACTACGGGCTGCGCGCGCCTCCCGCTGCGGCCTGATCCCCATGCAGCCTTTGCAGCGAAGGCCACGGCGCCTCCGCACGACACCTCCGCATGCGCCGAGGTGACATACCCATTACATACCCGAACTTAACATTACGACACAATGAGAATAAAAGATATTTGTGCCGCCATGCTGCTGCTCACGGCACCGCATGCAGGCACCATGGCCGCCGTATACGCCGGACCCGACACCCCTTCCGCCGAAACGGCCGCCGACGACAACACCCCCGACGCCGACGACAGGCGCAAGGCTACCGACGCCAACATTTACGGGCACATCATCTCGCTCGACAAGCAGGAGCACATCCCCTTCGTGACCATTTCGGTGAAGGGCACCACCATAGGCACCACGGCCGATGCCACGGGGCACTACTACCTGAAGAACCTGCCCGAAGGCGTGTGCACCGTCGTCGCCGAATCGATCGGATACCGTACCGTCGAACAGCAGGTGACGGTACAGCGCAACAAGACCGTCGAGGTCAACTTCGTCATGCAGGAACAGACGCTCGCCATGGACGAGGTTGTGGTTTCGGCCACACGCAACGAGACCAACAAGAAGAGTTCCGCCGTGATCGTCAACGTGGCCTCGGCCAAACTCTTCGACCGCACGGCCTCGACCGATCTGGCCGAGACGATGAAGTTCCAATCGGGTTTGCGCATCGAGAACAACTGCGGCAACTGCGGCACCACACAGCTGCGCATAAACGGACTCGAAGGGCAATACTCGCAGATACTGCTCGACTCGAACCCCGTATTCAGCTCCTTGGCGGCGGTATACGGGCTTGAGCAGCTGCCCGTGGCCATGATCGAGCGCGTGGAGGTGATCCGCGGCGGCGGCTCGGCCCTTTTCGGTTCGAGCGCCATAGGCGGCGTGGTGAATATCATCACCAAGGAGCCGCTGCGCAACTCGCTCGCGCTGTCGAACGTAACCGACATCATGAAGGGCGGCAGCACGGAGTACAACACTACCCTGAACGGGTCGTTCGTATCGGACGACCGCCGCGCCGGCGTATACCTCTTCGGCATGATAAAGAACCGCGACGCCTACGACCGCAACGGTGACGGCTTCACCGACATCCCGCACGTGAGGTCCGAGACGGCGGGATTCCGCAGCTACTACAAAACCTCGGCATACACGAAGCTCACGGCCGAATACCACCATATACACGAATTCCGCCGCGGCGGCGACTCTATCGGCTTGGCGCCCCACATGACGCAAATAGCCGAGCAGCTCGACCACCGCATCGACGGCGGAAGCCTCCGCTTCGACGGTTTCTCGGCCGACTCGCGCCACCGCTACGGCGCCGGCATATCGGCGCAGGGCATCTCGCGCGACAGCTACTACGGCGCCGAAAAGAATACCGAGACATACGGGCACACCACCGACCTGACAATAGTCGCCTCGGCGCAGTACTCCTACTCGTTCGACCGCTGCCTCTTCATGCCGGCACAGCTCACCGCGGGCGCCGAATACACCTACAACGACCTCTCGGACGACTTCCCCGCCATAGGCCGCCACATGACGCAGACGATCCACACGGGAGGCGCCTACCTGCAGAACGAATGGCTGAGCGAGAAGCTGAACATCATCGTCGGAGGCCGCCTCGACGCCCACAGCATGGTCGACAAACCCATCTTCTCGCCCCGCGCCAACATACGCTACTCGCCCCACCGCAACGTGGGCCTGCGCCTGAGCTACGCCAGCGGCTACCGCGCCCCGCAGGCGTACAACGAGGACCTGCACATCGACGTGCTCAACCGGCAGGCGGCCATCATACATATAGACCCCGACCTGCGCCCCGAGCACTCGCACAGCGTAAGCGCCTCGGCCGACCTGTACCATAATTTCGGCCGTGTGGAGACGAACCTCCTAGTCGAGGGATTCTACACCCATCTCACGGACGTATTCGCCCTGTCAAAGGTAGGCGAGGACAGCGCAGGAAACATCATCAAGCTGCGGCACAACGCTTCGGGCGCCACCGTCAAGGGCATAACCACGGAGTTCAAGATCGGCATGGCCGGCATCTTCGAACTTCAGGCCGGCTACACCTTCCAGCGCAGCCGCTACGATCAACCCGAGCGGTGGTCGGACAACGTGGAGCCGCAGCGCCGGATGTTCCGCTCGCCCGACAGCTACGGATACCTCACGGCAGACTTCGACATAACGCGCCGCCTCACGGCTTCGGTCTTCGGCAATTACACGGGGCCGATGCTCGTGCAGCACAACGCCGGATACATATCCCAAGATACCGAACGCCTCACGCCGTCGTTCTGGGACATGGGCCTGCGCATGGCATACGGGTTCCGCCTCACCGACTTCATCGGCATGGAACTCAGCGCCGGCGTGAAAAACATGTTCGACAGTTTCCAGAACGACCTCGACATCGGTCCGGCAAAGGATTCGGTCTACATCTACGGCCCGACGCAGCCGCGCACCTTCTTCGTGGGGTTGAAATTCACGCTCTGACCTCCGCACCCGAAGCAGCGCCGGCGGCACTTGTACAAGTGCCGCCGGCGCCGTTTTAGGCATGCACGCCGTCACGCGCCGCCCCCAAGGTGCTCGACAAGCACCCGTACGCCTATGGCTATGAGGATTACGCCGCCCCACAGGTCGGCCCTGATGCGGCGCGCATAGCGGCCGCCGAACTTGATGCCGAAAAACAGCCCGGCCATCGTCACGGCAAAGGATACGAACCCTATGACACACAACGGGCGTATCAGATCCGATGCCTCGTTCAGCCCCATGCATACGAACGATATGCCCACGGCCAGCGCGTCGATGCTCGTGGCCAGCGCCATCGTGAGGATCACCGTCGTGTCGAGCGGGTCGAAATGTCTGTCCTCCTCCCGTCCGAATGACTCGATCACCATGCGGCCGCCCAGAAAGAGCAGTATGGCGAACGCGATCCAGTGGTCGACGCTCTCGATCAGATGACGGAAATAGTTTGTCCCAAGCCACCCGATCAACGGGTTCAACGCCTGAAACAGCCCGAATGCAAGGGCCATCGTAAGCATCGGGCGCCAGCGTACGCGCTCCATGATAACGCCGCTGGCCACCGCTACGGCCAGACAATCCATCGACAGCCCCACGGCCAGAGCCCATATCTCGACACCTGTCATATCGTTGTCCTGTTTTTCTCGTTTCCGGCGCCCCTCGGCGGCATCCGCCGCACGCGCCCGCACGGCGCCGCGACCGGAGTTGCAAAGATACGAACATTTCGCATCAATACAACCCGTCACCGCCCCGCAGTACCCGCCGGAACACACGTACGGCACGCGCACCGCGGCACGGCGGCGGCAGGACGTTTTCGCCGGCATGCCGCATAATAAACGGGGAAAGATTACGTTTTGAAGAAAAAGCCGCAAACGCAGCCGCAACTCGAAGATTTTGGTTACATTTGCAAAGACTGCCCCGTTCGGGGGAACCTTGCCGAAGGATGAAACATTTCATTGTAAAATACAGCACTATCGCCGCCATGGCCGCCGCTTTGTCGGCCGCCGCCGGATGTTCGCACGGCATCGACTTCGACATCGAGGGACACCTCGCCGACAATGCCGCCAGCAAGGTATACCTCGTCGTAGAGAAGACCACGGCCGATACGCTCGCCACGGCCGTCGTCGACGGCGACAACCGCTTCCGCATAACGGGCCATGCCGACGAACCCGCCACAGCCGTCATCTGCGACGACAACGGCAACACCCTCACATCACTGCTGCTGGAGAACAGCGCCCTGCGCATGCGTCCCGCATTCCCGCAGGGGTATGTCGTCGAAGGCGGCCCCGTAAACGACAAGTACAACATCGTGGCGCGGCGCCTCTCCGACATTACGGACGAAGCCTACCGCCTCGACCCGAGCGACAGCCTCTCGAGAGAGCGTTTCGACGCTCTGGCCGCAAAATACCGCGACATAGTCTCGACGGCCGTCGACGACAACATAGACAACATAATCGGCGTGGAGCTCTTCCTGTACCACGAGAGCAAAGGCATGTCGGCCGGGCAGATGCGCAGCCGTTTCGAACAGTTCCCCGCCAAGATGCGCGAGTTGACATCCATGCGCCGCTTCTCGGAGTATATCGACATATACGAACGCACGGAAGTGGGACAAAAATATATCGACATGCCGCTGCACACCATATCGGGCGACAGTTCCCTCGCACAGGTATGCGACGGCAAACGGCTCGTACTGCTCGACTTCTGGGCCACGTGGTGCTACCCCTGCATGCTCGAGCTGCCGTACCTGCGCAAGGCATACGAACACTATGCGCTTCAGGGGTTCGAGATATGCAGCATATCGCTCGACCGTTCGGCCGAGCGCTGGCGGAAATTCGTCATACGCAACGACATGCTCTGGACCAATGCCATAGACATGCACGGCGGCGGGGATACCTGCGCCGTAGAGACATACGGACTGCAATCCATCCCCGCCAACTTCCTCATCGCCGAGGACGGCACCATCATAGCGCGCAACCTGCGAGGCGAAAAACTGCTCGCCGAGCTGGAGCGGTACTTCGGCAACTGATGCCGGCGAGAGCGGAAAAACAGTGCACGGAAGAAAATGCGAAAAAAATTTGCAATTTATTAATTTTAGCCGTACATTTGCACTCGCAACAGGGAAATGGCTCCGTAGCTCAACTGAATAGAGTACTTGACTACGGATCAAGCGGTTACAGGTTTGAATCCTGTCGGAGTCACTACTGAATAGAGTACTTGACTACGGATCAAGCGGTTACAGGTTTGAATCCTGTCGGAGTCACTGAAAAGGGTTACGCATGCGTAACCCTTTTTCCGTTTTACGGCCGCAACGGTACACGCAGGGAGATAGATGCAGAGACATGTGCCGCAACAGCAGTTATGCGTACGATCTTTTGGCCCGATCCGAAAATAAACATTAAATTTGCAACAGCGTTCAGGCTGCGGCACAACCGTTGCACCGGCTTCGGGCGCGGCATTGCACATCGAGAGAAACCAACGATAAAATATAAGCAAATGTACAACTTCGAATTCCAAAATCCCGTCAAACTCATCTTCGGCAAAGGCACCATAGCCCGTATCGCCGAAGAGATACCCGCCCGCAGCAAGGTCATGCTCACCTTCGGCGGCGGCAGCGTAAAACGCAACGGCGTATACGAACAGGTAACGAAGGCCCTCGCGGGACATGACTTCGTAGAGTTCTGGGGCATTGAGCCCAACCCGAAATACGAGACCCTTGTCGAGGCCGTATCTCTGGCCCGCCGCGAAGGTGTCGACTTCCTTCTCGCCGTGGGCGGCGGCTCCGTCATCGACGGCACGAAGTTCATCGCCGCGGCCATACCCTACGAAGGCGAGGCGTGGGACATAATCACGCGCCACGATGCCGTCACCAAGGCCGTGCCTTTGGCCACGGTTCTCACTCTCCCCGCTACGGGTTCGGAGATGAACAACGGCGCCGTCATCTCGCGCCGCTCGACACACGAGAAGTTCCCCTTCCACTCGGATCTGGTATACCCGCGCTTCTCGGTACTCGACCCCTGCGTCACCTTCTCGCTGCCCAAAAAGATGGTAGCGGCAGGTCTTGCCGACACCTTCGTACACGTCATGGAACAGTATATGACCTACCCCGTCGATGCCCGCGTAATGGACCGCTGGGCCGAAGGTCTGCTGCAGACTGTCATGGAGATCTCGCCCGCGGCCATGAGCGACGAGCCCGACTACGACACCATGGCCAACTTCATGCTCTGCGCCACAATGGGCCTCAACGGTTTCATCGCCATGGGCGTGCCGCAGGATTGGGCCACACACATGATAGGCCACGAACTGACGGCCCTGCACGAGATCACCCACGGTGTGACGCTGGCCATCGTGCTGCCGCAGCTGCTGCGCGTGATGCGTGACGACAAGCACGACAAGCTGTTGCAGTACGCCGAGCGAGTGCTTGGCATCACTGATGGCGACGACGAGAGCCGCATCGACGATGCCATACGCCGCACCGAGGAGTATTTCCACTCGCTGGGTATCGCCACCCGCCTCTCGGACTACGGCGTTGGGCAGAATACCGTCGACGAGATCGTCCGCCGCTTCACCGAACGCGGCGCCGTCTGGGGCGAGCGCAACGACGTGACGCCCGACAAGGTACGCATGATCCTCGAGAAGGCACTTTAACGGCCACAACCGCTGCGGTACGAAGGCCTCGGCCGGCAATATGCCGCCGAAGCCTTCGTTTTTTTTGCGCCGAGACACCATATTCCGCATCCGCACGGTTGGATAAACGGCCCGCATGTCGTAACTTTGCCTGCATATACGTGGAACAAGAAACATCATTGACAATGAGCGTCGCATCATTTCTCGCCGAGCCGCATACGACAGCCTTTTCGTTCGAGGTGCTGCCGCCCCTGAGAGGGCGCGGCATAGAACAGCTCTTCGCCTCGATCGACCGCCTTATGCCATTCAATCCGGCATACATCAACATAACCACACACCGCACCGAAGTAGTCTACCGAGAGATTTCAGACGGAGTGTTCCAACGTACCTCGCAACGCACGCGCCCGGGATCCGTGGCCGTGGCCGCGGCTCTCAAGGGACGGTACGGCATCCCCGCCGTGCCGCACGTGATATGCAGCGGCTTCACCCGCGCCGAACTCGAGAACGAACTGATCGACCTCTCGTACCTCGGCATCACCGACCTGCTCGTGCTGCGCGGCGATCGCGCCAAGGGCGAAAACCGCTTCGTCCCCACCGAGGGCGGACATGAGCATGCCGTGGAGCTGTGCCGTCAGGTCGAGGCGTTCAACGCCGGCCGCATGACCGACGGCGAGGAGTTCGCGCCGCTCGAGCGCCCCTTCTCGTTCGGTGTTGCAGGCTATCCCGAAAAGCACGAGGAGGCAATGAACCTCGACACCGACATCGAATACCTCAAGGCCAAGATCGACGCCGGCGCACGTTACGTCGTCACGCAGATGTTCTTCGACAACAGCTGTTATTTCGGGTTCGTGGCCCGCTGCCGCGAGGCTGGCATCACCGTGCCGATAATCCCGGGACTGAAGCCCCTCACCTCGCTCACGCAGCAGGCGCTGCTTCCCAAGACATTCCACATAGACCTGCCGATGGAGCTGGCGGCCGAACTGCGCCGCTGCCGCTCGAACGACGACGTGAAGGCCCTCGGCGTGGAGTGGGGCACGGCACAGGCTCGCGAACTGAAGGCGGCCAACGTGCCGAGCATACACTTCTACTCGATGAACGCCACGGCCAGCGTCGAGGCGATAGCACGGCAGGTATACTGACACACCGCACAGGCGAACGTCGCAAACACGCACTACATGACCGACAGAGAGACCATAGAACAGGCCGCAGGCCGCCGCATCCTCGTCCTCGACGGGGCCATGGGCACCATGATACAGCGCTGCAGCCTAACCGAGGAGGATTTCCGCGGCGAAGAATTCCGCGACCATCCCATACGACTGCAGGGCAACAACGACATGCTGGTCCTCACACGCCCCGACGTCATAGCCTCGATACACAGGGCATACCTCGAGGCGGGAGCCGACATAATCGAAACCGACACCTTCAATGCGCAGGCCGTATCGCAGGCCGAATACCACACCGAATCATTGGTCGGGCGCCTCAATACCGCGGCGGCACGCATAGCGCGCGCCGAAGCCGACCGCATGACGGCCCTCACGCCCGACAGGCCGCGTTTCGTGGCAGGATCCGTCGGACCGACGGGAAAGACGGCCTCGATGTCGCCCGACGTGGAGAACCCCGCTTTCCGCGCCGTCGACTTCGACACGCTGCGCGCGGCATACGCCGAGCAGATGGAGGCCCTCGTCGAGGGTGGCGTCGACCTGCTCCTCATAGAGACCGTATTCGACACGCTCAACGCCAAGGCCGCCATAGATGCCGCCGAGGAGGTCTTTTCGCGGCTCGGGCGGCGCGTGCCCGTAATGCTCTCCGCAACCATCGCCGACGCCGCGGGGCGTATGCTCTCGGGGCAGACCGTCGAGGCGTTCCTCATATCGGTATCCCATGCGCAACTCTTCTCTGTGGGGCTCAACTGCTCCTTCGGCGCCGGGCAGATGACGCCATTCCTGCGGCAGCTGTCGCAGGCCGCCCCCTGCCGCGTCAGCGTACACCCCAATGCCGGCATACCCGACGCCTTGGGCCGCTACGACCAGACGCCCGAGATGATGGCGCGCGACATACGACGCTTCGTCGACGAGGGCCTTGTCGACATCGTCGGCGGCTGCTGCGGCTCCACGCCCGACCACATACGCGCCATAGCCGACGCCGTGGCCGCGCCCCCGCAAAGACGTCACACGGCCGCCGCGCCGCGCGGCTGGCTCGCGGGAATAGACGAATTCGCCCCCGACGGCGCCTTCATAAACGTGGGCGAGAGGTGCAACGTGGCCGGCAGCCGCAAGTTCCTGCGCCTGATAAAGGAGAAGTCGTACGACGAGGCTCTCGGCATAGCCCGCAGGCAGGTGCGCGACGGTGCCATGATCCTCGACGTGAACATGGACGACGCGATGATAGATACGCGCGCCGAGATGGTGCACTTCCTCAATCTAATGGCTTCGGACCCCGAGGTGGCGCGCCTGCCGTGGATGATCGACTCGTCGCGGTTCGAGGTCATTGAGGCAGCCTTGAAATGCATACAGGGCAAGGCCATCGTCAACTCGCTCTCGCTCAAGGAGGGCGAGGAGATATTCCTCGCGCGGGCGCGCCGCGTGCGCCAGCTCGGGGCCGCACTCGTCGTCATGGCCTTCGACGAGCAGGGGCAGGCCGTCACGTTCGAACGCAAGACCGAGGTGTGCGCACGTGCATACCGCCTCCTCACCGAAAAGGCCGGATACGATCCGCGGGATATAATATTCGACCCCAACGTGCTGACCATAGCCACCGGAATGAAGGAGCACGACGCCTATGCGCT
>CASFQF010000064.1 GCA_949296635.1 uncultured Alistipes sp.
TCGTCGGTACACCTCTCGCTCATGCCCGAAGCCGATGAAAGGCTCATCGACACGGAGCTCGAGCAGACGATGGACATCGCACAGCGTGTCTCGTCGATGGTGCTGGCCCTGCGCCGCAAGGTCAACATCAAGGTGCGCCAGCCGCTGACCAAGATACTCATCCCCGTCCTCGACGCCGCGACGGCACGCCACATAGAGGCCGTGAAGGGCCTTATCGCCAGCGAGGTGAATGTCAAGCAGATCGAACTGCTGAACGACACCACGGGCGTAATAACCAAGCGCATAAAGCCCAACTTCAAGACCCTCGGCCCCAAGTACGGCAAATATATGAAACAGATCGCCGCCATGACGGCAGCCTTCACGCAGGAGCAGATCGCCGCCATCGAGGCTTCGGACGAGACGATTCTCGACATGGGCGCCGAGAAGATCACAGTAACGCCCGCTGACTTCGAGATCACCTCGGAGGATATGCCGGGCTGGCTCGTGACAACCGAAGGCAAGCTCACCGTGGCGCTCGACATAACCGTCACCGAGGAGCTGCGCCGCGAGGGCGTGGCACGCGAGTTGATAAACCGCATACAGAACATACGTAAGGATTCGGGATTCGAGGTGACGGACAAGATCCGCGTCCAAATCGAATCGAAGCCCGAAGTGGAGGGCGCCATCGCCGACTTCGCCGGCTACATAGCCTCGCAGACGCTCGCCGTGGAGGTTGCGGGTGCGGCCGAGCCGCAGGGAGCCTTCGTCGCCGACACCGACGTCAACGACCAGCCGCTGCGCATAGCTGTCACGCGCGTGCAAGAGGCATAGCGCAGCTTTTAATATGAAAGATTTGGCCGTTTACGAAAAATAAGCTATCTTTACGTAACAACCTTTAACTATTTTTATCACTATGGCAGAGGAGAGAGTAAGATATGGTGACGCCGATCTGGCCGAGTTCAAGCAGATAATACTCAAAAAACTCGAACAGGCACGTGCAGACTACGAACTGCTGCGCTCCACCATAACCCATTCGGGCGACAACGACACTGAAGACACCTCGCCCACGTTCAAGGTACTCGAGGAGGGCGCCACGACCCTCTCGAAGGAGGAGAGCGGCCGTCTGGCAGCCCACCAACTGAAGTTTATCCGCAATCTGGAGATGGCGCTCGTGCGCGTGGAGAACAAGACCTACGGCATCTGCAAGACCACGGGCAAGCTCATACCAAAGGAGCGGCTGATGCGCGTTCCGCACGCCACGGAGTGCATCGAGGCCAAGGAGAAACGTAAATAAGCACTGCCGTCCCATCCACACCTCGAAAGCGAGACTGCGGTCCTCCCGACGGTATCACCCAAGGTGGGGGGGGGGCAGGTGAGGGGAGGTAGGGCAGAGAGAACCGGAAAGGGAAGAGAGGACCGGAAAGGACAGAAAGAACCGGATGAACGGAGCGGAGAAGGACCGGAATAAACGGAGATGAAGGAAGTGTTGCGCCGTTAAAAAGCGCACCTCCGACCGCGATAACAGAGAGAGACTCGGCTTGCAACAGGCCGGGTCTCTCTTTTTGATACATACACATATTACAGGGCGGAACTCCCGACAGGGCATACGACGGCAATGAGCGGCGGCAGCAAAACATCCCTCGGATGTTTATGCGGCATAATAGCGCAACAGTGCCAACGCAGCAGCATACGGCCGTGGGCACCGGCCGCAAAACACATCTGCCTGCCGCGGCATGCTCGGCAGGCAGATACGTAATGTGGCTACCAATCTGTCAATGGCGCTCGATAAGTTCTACGGCGATACCCTCCTCCTCGACGAATGCGATGACCATGTCGCCGCAGTCGAGCGGTTCGAGCAACACCTTCGCGCCCTCGAGTTCGCACTTCAGGCAAGGCACCTCGTATGCCACATGCGCCTGCTTCTGCACAAGCGCATGCATGGGGCTGTCAGGCTCGAAGTAGAGAAATTCTATCTTGTTGGCGCTCTTGCCATAATCCGTAACCGAGACCTTCAATGGCTCAATGTATGCCGCCTCGGCGGGCTTCGATGCCACGGGTATTCCGAAATGACTCAATGTTCTCATATTATATGATCTGTTGTTCGGGTTCGACATTCTACAACTTAGCACGGGGGTTGGTGAAGCGCAGCCCCGCATTGTCGTGATAGGTACCGTACTCGGTGACTATGGCGCCGTTCTCGCCTGCCATGAGGAAGTGGCGTGATTCGAGCTGCTTCAGGGCGCTGATGTCGCCCACTTGCATCACGTGGAAGTTGCTTACGGTTATATAGTCGCGCTGGCTCTCGGGCAGTTCGGGCGGGCACGGGGTAGGATCGCCTATGCCGAAGTTATAGACGCTGCCCGAACGCACCTGCCAGCTTTCGTGCTTGGCCGGATAGCCGGGCGATGCGACATGGTAGTGCTCGACGATCATCTGCGACGGGAGCAGGTATATCTCATGGCCGAAATACCGGTACTCGGGATTATTGATCCAGAAGACGCCGCCCATACCCACATGCTCGAAGTCGCCCAGACCGAAGTCCGCAACCCAGAAGTTCTGCTCCAGAAACGGGGTGAAGGGGACGCCGTAATGGTCGAACATATCAAGAAACGCCTGCTTGGCAACAGCTTCGTCGAAGGCACCGTCGCGATAGAAATCGGCGTTAGTGTACTTTTTTGTGTAAGGTTTAAGGTCTTTCATACTTACGGTTATTTTCGTTTTTAAGGTTTTAGACACGGCTACACGCCGACGCCGTGCCCCGCACGGCACTTGTCCGGCGCATACTTCTTCAAAATTAACTCTTATTTTCGACATCTGCAACCTCCGGAAGCGGATTTTTCCGGCACGGCGAAAAATCGGAATACCGCGACGAATCATGGAATTATTTGCATATCTTTGTTCTGATTTAATTTCACGACCGCAATGCAGCACAAAAGACTCATCTTCGTAACCAACGACGACGGATACGCCTCGGCGGGTTTCGCCGCGGCAGTGGAGGTGGCGCGCGGGATGGGCGACGTGATAGCCGTAGCGCCGCTCACGCCGCAAAGCGGCCGCAGCCAAGCCATAACCCTTACCGAGACGCTCATGCTCGAAAAGATGCGGAGCGAGGAAGGCCTCGAGATATATACCCTTACCGGAACCCCCACCGACTGCGTCAAGGTGGCCTTCGACCACATGCTGGACGGACGCCGCGTCGACATGGTCATATCGGGCATAAACCACGGCTCCAACTCCGCGATCAACGTCCTCTACTCGGGAACCATGGGCGCAGCCATCGAGGGCAGCTTCTACGGCATGCCATCAATAGGGCTCTCGCTCACGGACCACAGCCCCGACGCCGATTTCTCCGCCGCAAAGGATATTTCGCGACGTATCATCGCCTCGGTCTTCGACGCGGCGCCGTCGCTCGACACCCCCTTCTGCCTTAATGTCAACATACCCGCGCTGCCGCATGAGCACATTCGCGGGATAAGGCTCTGCCGCCAATGCCGCGGAATATGGCGCGAGGAGTTCCGTCCTACCGCCGCCCCCGACGGCCGCATCAGCTTTGCCATGTCGGGTGCATACACGAACTATGAGCCCGACGCAGAGGACACCGACGAGTGGGCCTTGGCAAACGGATACGTATCGGTGGTGCCCATACAGGTCGACATGACATCCTACGGCCACCGCCCCGTTTTGGAGAGGATTTTGAAACATTGCGCCGGGGCGTGACGACCGCAGCCGGCACACGTATTGTTTAACCCATAACGACTTCAGCCTATGATCCGCGTATTGCTATATCTGGCAATCATCGTACAGCTCATCGCCCTGTACTTCGCCATACGTCTGGTGCGTGTCACCAAATACAACGCCATCTGGATACTCTTCATCATCGGCTTTCTGGTGCTTGGGGCACAGAGAATCGTCCAACTGTGGATGAACTACGGCCACCCGATGCCCGTACTGACCATGACGTGGTTCGACATCGTCGTCTCACTGTGCGTCTCCGTGGGCATCGTGCTGCTTGACAAGCTTTTCATATACATCGACCGTCTGAACCACCACCGCCAGTTGGTCGACAGACGCATCCTCACCGCCGTACTGCGCACCGAGGAGAAGACGCGCGCCTACTTCTCGAAGGAGCTGCACGACGGCCTCGGCCCCCTACTCTCGTCGGCGAAAATATCGCTCTCGGCACTGTCGCACAGCGACATGACGGCCGAACAGCGCGACATATTCAACAACACGCTCTATGTCGTGGACGAGGCGCTGCGCTCGCTGCGCGAAATATCGAACAACCTCTCGCCGCACGCCCTCACCGACTTCGGCCTCGCACGCGGCATACAGATCTTCGTCGACAAGGCCGCCGCACTGCACAAGGTCAAAATATCCTTCGCCACGAACCTGCGCGGCGAGCGATACGACTCCGACATCGAGGTCATCATGTACCGCGTAGTGTGCGAACTGATAACCAACTCGCTCAAACACTCGGGATGCAGCGAGATACGCCTCTCGCTCTCCGTCGCGGGCGACACGCTCGAGATGCAATACTCCGACAACGGCCGCGGCTTCGACCCGCAGGCGATGATGGATTGCGGCATGGGGCTCTCGAACATCAATTCGCGCGTCAGCTCCCTGAACGGAGAATTCGACATACGCTCGTCGAAGGGCCGCGGCATGTGCGCCTCGGTCAAGGTGAACGTACGCGGCGCCGAACGCCTCTCGCCGCGCCCCGCCGCTATCGAAACGCCGCGCCCCGTACGTGCAAAACGCCGCGCGAAATGATACGCATAGCCCTTGTAGACGACCACTCGCTCTTCCGCCACGGGCTGAAGATGCTGCTGGAGATGTGCCCCGGCTTCGAGGTCGTGGCCGACGCCGCCAGCGGCGAGGAGTTCCTCGAGCAGCTCGCCGCGGCACGCCCCGACGTGGTGTTCATGGACTACTCCATGCCCGGCATGAACGGTGCACAGACAACGGCCCGGGCCTTGGCCCTCTATCCCGACATGAAGGTCATCACGCTGTCAATGTTCGGCGATGCAGTCTACTATTCGGAGATGGTGGACAGCGGCGCCAAAGGATTCATGCTGAAGGATTCGGGGTTCGACGAGGTAGTCGAGGCCGTAGAGACAGTCTACGGCGGAGGCAGTTACTTCAGCGCCTCGCTGCTCGCCTCCCTGTCGCAGTCGATACGCTCGGTGCCGGACACTGCGGCCGGTGCGGAGAGCCTGCAGCCGCGGCAGCAGACGATCGCCGACCATGACCAGCTGTCGGAGCGCGAGATAGAGATTCTGGTGGGAATATGCCAAGGGCTGTCGACACAGGAGATAGCCGACAAACTCTTCATATCGAAACGCACGGTCGACAAGCACCGAGCCAACATCCTCGAGAAGAGCGGCTGCAAGAATACGGCGAGCCTCGTGGTCTACGCCATAAAGAACCATCTGGTACAGGTGTGAGGCCGCACGGCCGCAAGCCCGAACCGGCTAAACGCGCGGCGCCGTTCCCGACACGGCGCAACCATAAAAAACCCGCACGGCGATGTGTGCCGTGCGGGTTTCTCATATCGCAAGTCCTACGCCCGCGGATGGCGGCGCAGACGCGGGAACATCTTTTTGAAACGCACCAGATGGCCCGTGATGCTTCCGCCGGCAACGAGTGCCGACACGGCCGCGATGATCATGATTATGCCGAACACGAGCCGCGGCGTCAGCGACTCCCCGAAGACCGTCACGCCGAAGAATACCGCCGTAAGAGGCTCCAGCGCCCCGAGGATCGCCGTGGGGGTGGAACCTATATACTGAATGGCCTGCGTGGTGCACAGGAACGAGATTGCCGTGGGGAAGAGCGCCAGCGCCAGCAGGTTACCCCACATGTACCATACCGACGGCAGCGTCAACGTACGGCAGAAGTCGGTGCATACGATGAATATCGAGATACCGAACACGAGGGCGTAGAACGTCAGTTTGAGTGTGGCTATACCCTTTAGGCGCGGGCGGTTGACCCCGACGATATACAAGGCGTAGGATAGCGACGAAACCATCACCCACACCACGCCCGTAGTATCGAGCGTCGCGCCGTCCGACCCGCGGTACAGCAGCGCTATGCCCACCAGAGCCACGAGGATGCACGACGCCGTAAGGGCCGTAATGCGTTCATGGAAGAAGATGGCCATGATCACCGCCACCATGATGGGATATACGAACAACAGAGTCGAAGCGATACCCGCCTCCATATAGTTGTAGCTCAAGAAGAGCGACAGCGACGACATCGAGAGCAGCAGCCCCATCACCACCAGCGGCAGCAGGTCGTGACGCGAGACGGCGAAGCTGCGGCCGCGCGCCCTGAGCATGATCCCGAGGATCGGGATGGCGAACAGGTAACGGAAAAACAGCACCGAATAGGGGTCCATCCCGTCCTTGTACAGCGGCAGCGCGAACAGGGGGTTCATGCCGTAAGCCGCGGCGGCCAAGGCGCCCAAAGCGTAACCTTTGACTTTTACGTTCATAGTGATATGATTTTCGTCATACGCTGTGCCGCCACGCAGACGGCGCATACGGGCGATAAAGATACAAATAAAGTGCTGCCGATATTCCGCCGCGCCCTTAAAACAGATCTATCGTCGCCGCAATCTGTCCGTTAGCGCCGCAGACACGGGGCGCCACCGATGCCCGAGATAAAAAAGCGCGTCCGGAACCGAACGGTTCCGGACGCAGAACAGTGCGATGCACTACTTCGTGATTCGCTTCTCCTTGATACGAGCCTTCTTGCCGGTGAGCTGACGCAGGTAGTAGATACGCGCACGGCGTACTACACCGATCTTGTTCACCTCGATCTTGTCGATGTGGGGAGAGTAGAGCGGGAAGATACGCTCGACGCCCACGCCGTTCGAGATCTTGCGGATGGTGAACATCTTGGTCTTGCCCGATCCCTTGATCTGTATTACCACGCCGCGGAAGCTCTGGAGGCGCTCCTTGCTACCCTCCACGATGCGGTAAGTTACGGTGATCGTGTCTCCGGCCTTGAACGACGGTATGTCTGCATCCGTCTTGGGCCACATCTGCTCGTTCACGAGCTTGATGATTGCATCTTTGTTCATTGTTGCAACAAAATTTGAAATTTACCGCTCAACATTATCGCTGCACACCGTCTACCATACGCGCCCATTGGCCCGTAATCCCGCAGCCTGCGGCAAAGGGAAGTCCCGCGCCGCGCCGCCATGACCTTATGCCCTATATAAGAGGTTGATACGGGAGTGCAAATATACGTAAAAAAACACTATTTCCGCCTCTTGCGGCAAAAATAATCGCCCGCAATGACCAAACATCGCCTTAACGTATTAATTTTGCGGTCGGAACCATCCCTTGCATTATGTCCAAACTCGTTTCACGGGCGACACTCCGCCCGCTGGATTATATCCTCATCGTGGGCCCCATAGCTACGGCTTCGGCCTACAGCCTGCTCTCGGGCACGTTCGACATCCTCGGCTTCATCATCCTCGTCTCGGGAGTCATGGGCGTGGTGCTCAGCGCCAAACGCAGCATCCTGAACTTCCTCTTCGGGATGATAAACGTCGGGCTGTATGCCTTCGTGGCATACAAGTCGCAATACTACGGCAGCGCCGCCCTCCATGCCCTCTACTATCTGCCCATGCAGTTCGTCGGCATCTATGCTTGGCGCCGGCGCCCGCAGACCGACGACGAATCGCGCGTACGCGCACGCAGCATGTCTCCCCGTCAGGCCGGCATGTGGTGCGCCGTAATAATAGCCGGCACGGCACTGCTCACATTCATCTTGGCCCGCTGTACCGAGGACTCGCAACCGCTGAAGGATGCCGCCATCACCGTCATCGCCATCGTGGCGCAATACCTCATGACATGCGCATACTGGGAGCAGTGGATCCTCTGGCTGGCGATAAACCTGTTGAGCGTAGCCCTGTGGGGTGTAGGTACGGTCCACGGAGAACCGCATGCAGAACTTATGCTGGTGAAATACCTGTTCTATACGATAAATGCCGTGAACGGGACAATACAATGGTACAGGTTCAGCCGCCGCACGGAATAGCGCCATGACGGCGCCGTCCCGTACACCGGAACGGGCCACTAATCGAAGAACATTACCGCAGTATTGGCTGCCGCCAGCAACAGCGCAAGGCGATAGAGCGTCTCGGTGAACCCCACCCCCATGCGTACGAACATCAGCGGCATCAGCATCGCGGCGGGGATGGCCGCCAACACGAAAGCCGTAGCCGTACAGCTCGGCACGAAGAACATACCGGCGCAGGCGATCAACAGCAGGGCGTTGAAGCGCATTGCGGCGCGTGCCTTGACCTTGAGCGAGTAGCGGTCCGACACCACCAGCGAGGCGGAACATACCGCCATCACGATAAAGACACCGATAAGCAATATTCCGGCAGGGTTTGTCGAAGCGAAGAAATCGAAACCGCTCGGGGTCATGAAGGCATCGTAAAGCGCGCGCACGGGGGCAAGGAACACCCCGCCGCGGCACCACCCCGCATAACACACGGCCGCAACGGGCAGCAGCAGACTCACCACGGCCACCGTCCAATCACGCCACGACGGGCGCACCACCAGCACCAGCAACGGCACCACGGCATACGCCATCACCGCCGCGGGGGCGAAGAACAGCGGCAGCAGCCCGATCCACAGCATCGACAGAGATAGGTCGCCGTAACTGCCGCTGCGCATGATACACCGGTGGAGGTATTTCATCGACAGCAGGCTGCACAGCGCCGCCGCCGCCGTAACCAGATAGTCGCCGCTGACCAATACTCCTGCAGCCACAAGGCCGAACAACGGTATGGCCATAAGCGTATAGGCCGGATAAAGCGAATATTTGACGCCGTAACGGCCGGCATTCACCCCGACGGCGAAGATCACCATACCCCAAATCACGGCCGCAAGTACCGGTATATTAAGCTGCAGGCGCTGCAGAAGCCCGCCCAGCGGCGTGACGATATTGGACACGTCCTCACCATGCGCGGGTGCCGCCAGCGAGCGCACCGCAGCAATGGCGGTTATCGCCATCAGGGTGACGACAACATCCATCAACCGGTGCCTTACAACTCTCTTCGCTGCCATCGTTTCGGAAGAATAACGGCCGGCCCTCGGCCCGCCACGCGGCAAAATTACGAAAAATGCCGCGACGAGCGGAATTTATTGCTAACTTTGTTCACCATGCTCGAAAATTGCTATCGTAAGGATCTCATCGAGGCGGGATGCGACGAGGCGGGCCGCGGATGCCTCGCCGGCAGCGTCTTCGCCGCAGCGGTAATCCTGCCGCCCGATTTCCACCACCCGCTGCTCAACGACTCGAAGCAGATGACCGCCCGCAACCGCGACATACTGCGCGGTGTCATCGAACGCGAGGCCGTCGCATGGGCCGTAGCCGAGGTCTCGGCCGCACGTATCGACGAGATAAACATACTCAACGCCTCGTTCGAGGGAATGAACACGGCAATAGCAGAGTTGAAGCGACCGCCGCAATTCATCGCCGTCGACGGCAACCGTTTCCGTACGGCCCTAACGCTGCCGTACGCATGTATCGTCAAGGGCGACGGCAAATATGCCGACATAGCCGCCGCATCGGTGCTGGCAAAGACCCACCGCGACGAATACATGATGCGCCTGCACGCAGAGTACCCGTACTACGGGTGGGACCGCAACAAGGGTTACCCCACACGCGAACACCGCCTTGCAATACGCCGCTATGGACTGACCCCATACCACCGCCTGAGTTTCAACCACGACATCGACCAGCTCGAACTGTTCTGACCCGTCCTCCCCGCCCGCGGCCTTCCGCTCCCGCTCCGCGCCGCCGTATGGCGGTGGCCCTGAAACGACGGCGCCATACCGGATGACGCCTCACACCAGAACCGCAATAAGATTGGGTATTTATACTCATGCCACTCTCGGTTCAAGTCCCTATTTTTGTCCTCGTAAACCAATACGAAGCCAAACAATGAAAGAGACGACACTCGCAAACGTCCTGCAGGAGCGCTCGCTCGAAACGCAGGGATACGAAGGGATATTCACGGCACTGATGGAGACGGTACGCGGCAGGGAGATAGACGACACCCTCGGCATGGATATAGAGAGACTTGTACTCCGATACCTCTCCGAGAACCCGCCGCACGAATTCGACACCTTCTCCGACAGGTCATACCTGCGTACCTACCTCGGACGTGACACTGCCACTGGATGGGAGGCGATAATGATGAGCTGGCGCGAAGGCAATACCACCTCTATACACGCACACCCGCAGTTCGCGGGCTACCATTTCGCCGACGGGCAGTTCCGCTTGGAGATATTCGAACCCGCAGGCGACGGCACCGCCCGCCGTATAAAGGATCTCACGGTGACGGCCCCGTGCGCCTTCCACGCCATAGGGCGGGCGCGTTCGACAACCACATCCACCGCATCACATGCCTCAGCCCCACGGGCCACAGCCTGCATGTCTACTCCGACGACGCAAAGAAAGGGAAAGTATATATGGAAAAGTAAAACCAACCACACGCACCATCACGCAAAAAACTCGGCAGGCGATAAGCAGGGCCGAGTTTTTTCATTTCATCACGACTATATTATGTTCGATAGCCGGCCCGCCAGAAGGTACTTCGCCGGCATCCGCCATACGGCCGCGGACCTGAAATCATGCCCCGTGCTATCATGACACCACCTCCTCTTGCCATCACACCACACCCCAGCCCCCGCTCCAATCGCAACAATACACACACAAAAAAAGGTCAGACATCGCTGTCTGACCTTGAAGAGGCGGCTACCTACTCTCCCACCTAAATAGGCAGTACCATCGGCGTGAGTGAGCTTAACTTCTCTGTTCGGAATGGGAAGAGGTGGAACCTCACTGCTATAACCACCTAAAAGAACTTCGCGTTTCGTCTGTCGAAACCGTGCGATTTACCGCTTCCGGTAAGTACCCGTCGCACTCGGTATGGCTTGACATACATCGGAAATGAGATAACTCTTGCAAAGAAAGCCGTTCGGGTAATTAGTACTGCTCGACTTTGACATTACTGTCTTTACATCTGCAGCCTATCAACGTAGTAGTCTCCTACGCCCCTCAAGGGAAAACTTATCTTGGGGATGGCTTCGCGCTTAGATGCTTTCAGCGC
>CASFQF010000065.1 GCA_949296635.1 uncultured Alistipes sp.
TCCACGCCGCCGCGGCCGGACATAACGCCGTGCGCCGAGCCGCGGAACGTTACGGCCGCACACCGCCCTACCGCCGCACGTCCCGCGCGGCGATCCATGACGCCATATCGTCCAGCACTTCGGGGGAGAAGGTCTCTTCTATATTGTAATATTCGTCAGACAATCCCGTAGTGCAATGCTGGAACAGATGGTTCAATCCCTCGTAACGCCGCACCGTAAGGCGGCCTTCGAGTTCCGAGCACCGTTCCAACACTCCGAGGTTCGACTCGGCCTCGACCTGTGTGTCGCGTGTGCCGTTGATTGCCAGCACATCGCACCGCGTGCGCCGCACATCCTCCGCAGGGTCGTACCCCACGAAAAAACGGAACCACGCCGGAGCATCCGTGGCGCTCTTCACCAACTCCGCCCGCATGGCCTGCGGCATATCATCCGCACCGGCTGCCGCAGCAGCCTCCGCCACAACCTGCGCAGCCTCCGCCGCAGACAACGCACGCCCTGCCGCGGCCATACGATCGAATACCGTACCGACAGCCTCGCAGTATCTCTCTGCCGCCTGCTCCGACAGCCCCGCACGCCTCAACGCTTGGCGGTTCTGCCACACCACGCAATCCCGCCCCGAGACAGTCATACCGGCCATCGAGACCACGAATGCCACGCTGTCGCTCCGTGCCGCGCACATGAACGCTATGGTTCCGCCCTCGCTATGTCCCGCGATACCGACGGCCGCAGGGTCGATACGCCTGTCGCGCCGCAGCCGGGCCGCGGCATTCAGCGCATCCTTTGCATAGTCGAGAGTCGTGGCACCCTCGTAACTGCGGCCCCACTCGCGGTCGTCGTAACGCAGTACGGCGATCCCGCGACGTGTCAGGTAATCGGCAACGACCTTGAACGGCTTGTGCCCCAGCAGTTCCTCATCGCGGTTTTGCGTACCGCTCCCCGTCACCAGCACCACGGCCGGAAATGGCCCCACGCCTTGGGGCAATGTCAACGTACCGTGCATCTCGATACCATCGGCCGCCGATGGGAACGACACCTCCTCGCATACATATGGATACGGCGGCATCGGCTCCTGCGGCCGCAACGGCCCTGCCGCCAACAGGCCGCCCCGCGCAAGCACCAGCGGCAGTTCAAGACCTCCCTGCCGGAACACCGCCGTAACGGTATCGCCGCGCAGGAACCCGCGGATACTCACCCCGAGCTTTACGATAGACATACTCACCGACATGCCGTCGCAGGCCACGCTGTCCACGGGTATACCCTTCGCGCCCTGTGCCGGAGAGTCCATCACGGCCTCAAGGCCGCCGCCGGCCGACTCCGTTATACGGAACACAAGCGGCAGTTTCGTCTGCCCCGTCTCCAACGTACCGCTCCATACGCCCTGCGGAGATTGAGCCGCCGCCGCAAACGGCAGCATAACCCATGCAAATATGAAAAATACCGCAATATGCAAAACATGTCTCCCCATACCTCCTTGTGCGGAGCAAGCATATACCCCGCCTCACAAAATTAGCAATAATTTAAATATAAACAACAAATGTATAAATAAAATCAATACACATATCAATAATATTAATCATATGCTGCAATTTATGCACACAAAAGAGCCCTCCGCGAACCCATCCGGCAAAAATGTTCTATATGGGATTTCTGGTTTGTCCGGCAGTCGTATTTATTAAAAAATATGTCTTATAGCTCGCTATTTCACAAATTAGAGGCGAGGGGGGGGGATTTTTTAAGAAAAATATTATCTACTTTTGTATTGCCATCAATTCTGTTAAGGGAAAAAATGGTCGTTTTTATCGTATAGGTCCATGCACGGCTCGGCGGTGCATGGTTTTATATGCAATGATGCATGAAATGTGCAGACACACGACAGAGAGCAATACTCGACGTCTAATATTATTAACCTTAAATTTTTATAACATGATCAACAGAAAGTATTATGCAGCACCCGAAATGCAGTCATTCGAGGTGAAGGCCGAAACAGGGTTCGCATTGTCGACAGATGCTGGAGGATTCGGAGAAGGCGGCATGCTCGGCCAATGACATTACTCAAAACACTAAACAAACACACTAAACAAAAAGAGACTATTATGAATAGCAGATCAATGATTCTTGCCGCAGCCGCGCTGATGATTACAGCGACGGCCTGCAACAAGAGCGAGGAACCGGCAACGCAACCTCAAGGCGTATCGTTCTCGCTCTCATTCGACGGCACAACCAGCCCCAAAACCCGCGTAGCGTTCGAAGACAATGCCTTGACCGGCCAATGGGAAGAGGGAGACGAAGTATATGTATACCTTAACGCCACGGATGGAACCACCTATGGCCCCTATAAAACTACTCCCGACGCAGCCGGAGAGCGCGCCTCTTTCACAGCCGAGATAAACGATGTGCCCGCACGCACCAAAATAGCCGGTATCGACGCCTACCACTACGATAACCTCAACGTCAACTTCGCCGACGGTGCCATCGCATACTCTCTGCCCGCATCAAACAGCGGAGCATTCTCGTATCTGACAGTATCGTCATACGACTACCCCGCAGGCAGCGAGCCCGAGGCGACCGAGGGCGGCAATATCGACATCAACGAGGCTCTTGCCTTCGCCCAGAGCCTTACACGCCTTGACATTATGACCGACCTGTCAATCAAGGAGATTACCTTGAGCATCGACGGTGCAGAGCTCCCCACCTCGGCTTCGCTCGATATAGCCAGCGGCAAAACAACCACAACGGCATCGGCCGGCATGATACGTATCACCCCCGCTGTCGACGACTACTACCAGATCGGCCTTGTCCCCGTAGATTTCGGAGGCAGCAAGGCCATGAAGGCCACCGTCATCACGACCGACGATAAAGCCTACACGCGCGAGGTAACCGTCTCTGCGTTCGAAATGGCAAAGCGTTATACGCTTATTCTTAACAGCATGAGTCTCACATCGGTTACGGCCGTATCTACCGAGGAGGCCCTCAAGGCCATGAGCAACAGTGACGGCGATTTCGTCCTCACGGCAGACATCAAACCGAAGAATATTCCCCACATCACCAACTTCAGCGGCACGCTCGACGGCAACGGCCACACGATCGACATATCAGAGTCGTCCTCGTCAACGACATCGGGACAGGGAGGCATATTCGCCAACACGACAGGCGATGCCAAGATAAGCAACCTCGACATCATCGGCGGCGACCGTCAGGCTACCATGGCTGAAGGCGGTATGCTCGTAGGTCTGGTTACCAATGGCAGCACCTTGACCATCGACAACGTACATGTTGAAGGAACAATCACTGCCAGCCGCGACGATGATGCCAGCCACCTCTTCGCAGGCGGTATCGTAGGCTTCGTACCGACAACTTCGCAGATAAACATCTCGAACTCGTCATTTACTGGATCGGTCACCATCGACCAGTCTGGTATCACGAGCCTGCGATTCAAGAACTCATTCGTGGGCGGCATAGTTGGATGCGTCGAAACAGGTGTGAGTGATTTCAGAAAGTCGAGCGAATATACCGGCTCAACAAATGGCAGCGCCTCGACCATAACCAACTGTACCGTAACCAACACGAAACTCAACAATACCAACAAAGGCAGTCACGATGCACCTACTGGAGACTCAAGCAGATCGGAGATATATACCGGCGGCATAGCTGGGCGATGCACGGGTCTCATCACCAACTGCAGCGTTGAAAACATCACCATCAAGTCGATTTCAGAAGGCGACGGTTCGGGCCGTCAGGCAAGGCCTATCGTCGGCAACGACTGGTATGAGAATTCGGACAACGCAGACAACAGCTACACAAAAGTGTCTGTAAACGACAACGAGGCCTCAAGCGGAACATACAACGGCGCTACCAAGGCCGGCGGCGTCGAGAACCGCTATCAGACCAAGTAACGTCTGAAGATATACTGACAAACAGGGCGGAGCCGTCAGGTCCCGCCCTGTCCGTTTCTCTCGTCATCAAATCCATCCCCGCGGCTCCGGAACACTTCCAGCCCCGTCCCATGGCCGAGGGCCCGCAGCGGCACTCGCGGCAAACGCCCGACTGCCGGGCCGCAAATACGGCGCCGTGCGTCACCGGAATGACGCAAGGCTGCCCTCAACGGGCAAAAAACACGTCAGGCCGCCCGAACGGGCGGCCTGACAAACTTATTGCAAATAATGATTACTGCTGCTGACGCTGGGCGTTCATCTCCTCATAGATCTTGTTGTACTTCTCGTACTTCTCCATCATGCCGGCCTCGTCACGCAGACGGAAGCAGAGCACCTTCAAAGTCTCGATCGTGGCAAAATCGTTCGGGTTGAGCTCATAGGCCTTCTCGAGGTAAGGAACAGCCTCCATATATATGGCGGTTACACCTTTCTGGTCCTCATTGTATGCAATCGTGCTCTTGTAGTCGCGCTTGTTGATCTCGTCGTTCATGGCGTCGCCCTTGGCGATGTAGAAGTAACCGAGGAAATACATCGACTGCGCATCCTGCGGGTCGAGCTCGACAACCTTCTTGAACGATGCTATACTCTCGTCGAAGTTCTTCATGCTGTAGAAGATACGGCCGCGGCCGAACCACATGTCCTTGTTCTTGGGATCGCGCTCCAAAGCTCCATCCACCATCTTGATGAGCTCCGTCGGGTCACCCACATTGCTGTCCGATGTGTAGACGTTGATAAGGCCCTCGACGATACGGTCGTTCTTCGGGAACTTGGCAAGGCCCTCCATCAAAAGGTCCTTCGCACGCTGCAGGTTGGCAAGGCGCACCGACGAATCGGTCTGTCCGTAATAGCAGTGGTAAAGGTAATAGTAGATATTGCCGTCGGGGTCGGCATAGCCCGCCTCGAGAGCCTTCGTCAGAAGATCTGCGCCCTTCGCATACGAAGCATTGTTCGTAGCGCCGTCGATCGTGTAAAGATAGCCCGCATAGTAGAGATATGAGGGATCCTTGATACCGGTATACGCGGGGCTCTCCTGAACCTTGTATGCCTGTGCATAGGCGTATGCGGCATCTACATAATCTGTAGCCGTCATATCTACGTTGCCATTCTGCGAATAGTAGTTCTCCAGCTCCTTCAAGGCCTCGCCGAGCTTGCTGGCCGTCTTGTTGTCCATCTCGTAAGCCTTGTTGTAAGAATCCAAAGCCACGGCGGCAAGATCCTCGTCCTTGATAGTCTGCGTCAAAACCCACGTCGAGACAACTCCGTTGGCCATATATATCTTCAGCCACGGATAGACCAACTCGGTATAAGCGGTATCGCCCAGCGTGACACCTTCGTTCGCAGCGTCGGCCTTACCCAGAACCAGCTCCAGATCGGCCATAGGCATACCGACAAAAATGTCTTTTGTCGGAGCGGCGGCAGCTGTATAGTAGGCTTTGCCGCGATTGATCCACGTGGCAGCCTTGCTGCCCTTCTTTGCATCAGCCACATCGGCGTCGGCCTTGGCCAGTTTCGCCAAAGTCGCTTCCTTGTTGACTTTTTGCGCATTCGCCATCGGTGCCGCCATAACCATTACGGCCATCACCGCAAAAATTAATTTTTTCATAATTAATTTCGGTTAAATGAAAACTTTATTTTTATTGTTTGTTGTCTATTCTTCATCATCCCCGCCGGAATCCGCCGCCGGAGTTTCAGCCGCTGACGCCGCTGCCGCATCCTGAACAACAGCCGCACCATCGGCATTTTCGGCATCAGAGACCTCGTCCACATCGTCGCTCGCGGGTACCGCCGTAACCGAAGCTATGGCATCGCCCTCGCGCAGGTTGATTATGCGCACGCCCTGCGTGGCACGGCCCGCTACGCGGATCTGCGACACCTCGGTGCGGATGGTGATACCCGAACGGTTGATGATCATGATGTCGTTATCGTCCGTAACGGCCTGTATCGAGATCAGCTTGCCGGTCTTCTCCGTGATGTTGATCGTCTTGACGCCCTTGCCGCCGCGGTTGGTGATACGGTACTCGTCCAGATCCGTACGTTTGCCGTAGCCGTTCTCCGAGAGTACCAGAACATCCTTCTTGCAGTCCGGCTCGACGCATATCATGCCTACGACCTCGTCGTCATCCTCGATCGAGATGCCGCGCACGCCCGCTCCCACACGTCCTATCGGGCGCACCGCATCCTCGTTGAAGCGTATAGCCTTGCCGTTGCGCGCCGCAATGAGGATCTCCGCCTTGCCGCTGGTGAGCTTCGCGTCGATGAGCTGGTCACCCTCGCGGATGACAATGGCGTTCACACCGTTCTGGCGCGGACGCGAGTAGGCCTCGAGCTTCGTCTTCTTGATGGTGCCGTTCTTGGTACACATCACGATATAGGTGCTGTCGATATACTCGGCGTCATTGAGATTCTTCGTATTGATATATGCGCGGACCTTGTCGTCGGGCTCGATCTGTATGACGTTCTGTATGGCCCGGCCCTTCGACGAGCGCGTACCCTCGGGTATCTGGTATACCTTGAGCCAATAGCAGCGGCCTTTCTCCGTGAAGAACATCATCGTATTGTGCATCGACGCCACATATATGTGCTCGATGAAGTCCTCGTCGCGCGTAGCGCTCCCCTTGACACCGACGCCGCCGCGGTTCTGCGTGCGGTACTCGGCCAGAGGCGTTCGCTTGATATATCCCATGTGCGAGATGGTGATGACCATGTCGTCGTCGGCATAGAAATCCTCGGGATTGAACTCCTCCGACGAATATATGATCTCGGTGCGGCGCTCGTCGCCGTACTTCTCCTTCATCTCGACCAGCTCGTCCTTGATGATCTGCATCTGCATCTCGACACTGCCCAGAACGTCGGTCAGGTGTGCGATCTGCTGCTCCAGATCCTTCCGCTCGGCCTCCAGCTTGTCATGTTCGAGGCCCGTCAGCGCACGCAGGCGCATGTCGACGATGGCCGAAGCCTGAATGTCGCTCAAACCGAAGCGCTCCATAAGCGTCGACTTCGCCTCGTCGATATTCTTCGACGAGCGGATTATATGCACCACCTCGTCGATGTTGTCCTGCGCGATGAGCAGGCCCTGTACGATATGCAGACGCTCCTGCGCCTTTTTCAGGTCGAAGCGCGTGCGGCGTACAACCACGTCGTGGCGGTGCTCCACGAAATGGTGTATCAGATCCTTGAGGTTGAGCAGCATCGGCCGGCCGTTCACCAGAGCGATGTTGTTCACCGCGAACGACATCTGCAACTGCGTGTTCTTGAACAGCGTATTGAGTATCACGTTCGCCGAAGCGTCGTGCTTGAGGAATATCGTGATACGCATGCCCGAGCGGTCGCTCTCGTCGTTGATGTATGAGATGCCCTCGATCTTCTTCTCGTTGACCAGATCGCCGATCTTCTTTATCATCTCGGCCTTGTTAACCATATATGGGATCTCGGTCACGACGATGCACTCGCGGCCGCTGGCCGTATGTTCGATCTCGGTGCGGGCACGCATGATGACGCGGCCGCGCCCCGTAAGCAACGCCTCGCGCACGCCCTCATAACCGTAAATCAGCGCCCCCGTGGGGAAGTCGGGACCCTTCACATAGCGCAGCAGATCCTCGCACGCGCAATCGGGGTTGTCGATATACGCACAGCAGGCGTCGACCACCTCGCCCAGATTGTGCGGCGCCATGTTGGTCGCCATACCTACGGCGATACCGCTCGATCCGTTCACCAGAAGCAGGGGTATCTTCGTGGGCAGCACCGTGGGCTCCTTCAACGTATCGTCGAAGTTGGTGGTCCAATCTATCGTCTCCTTGTCTATATCTGCCATCACCTCGTCGGTGATCTTCTGCATGCGGGCTTCGGTATAACGCATGGCGGCGGCAGAGTCGCCGTCCATAGAACCGAAGTTACCCTGTCCCTCTACCAGAGGATAACGCATCGACCACTCCTGTGCCATACGCACCATGGCCTCGTATACCGAGCTGTCGCCGTGGGGATGGAACTTACCGAGCACGTCACCCACAATACGGGCAGACTTACGGGTGGGTTTGTCGGAATAGAGGTTCAGCTCGGCGCTCATGTCGTAGAGTATGCGCCGATGCACCGGTTTGAGTCCGTCCCTCACATCGGGCAGCGCTCGCGACACGATCACCGACATCGAATAGTCGATATAGGCCGACTTCATCTGCTCCTCGATGTTGATAGGGATTATCTTCCCCTCTAATCCGGCATTCTTTTCTTCTTCAGTCAACATGTTTGAATTAATTTATTTCAAAAACGAACGTTCGGAACGCTCTTTTTCAACAAACAAAAATAGTGTTTATTTTGCTAACGGCCAATTTTAAGATACGATTTTTAGCGTCTCCGCGGCATATAGGCGACGGCGCAGGCCGTATTAGGCCCTTTTCCGCCGATTTGGCGGCGTCAAATTCCCCGTCCGACAGGGTGTCGGCACCGGCGGCGGGGACAGCAGGCCGGCCCCGCTGCAAGCATGTCATCGGAAGTCTATGGTCTCGTAGCCGGAATACGCCTTGCGGTCGTACCGCTTCACCGCTCCGGAGGCCGGCGCCAGATGCGTCACCGCCACCTCGATGCGGTCGTCATAGAGCACATATGCGATATGCCGCGGGCAGCCCGTGGCCGTCTCCACCGTAAGGTATATCTCGCCCTCGACCGACTCGTCGCGCGAGCGCAGGCGGAGTGTCGTCTCATCCCCCTCTTCGGACGAAACCGCAGCGTCGTATTCCGTACCTACGAAATCGAAACAGCGCGTCGGGTTGTCGAGGATGTTGCGGCTCGAGACATCCACGCCGTCCACATTCACCTCGCGGCGGCCGTTGTCCACCTCATAACGGGTCTTGCCGTCGGAGTAGACCTCCGCGCCATCCACCTCTATATAATAGGCATCCCCGTCCACCGTGTAACTGCCGGCCGAAGAATACTCCCCCGCCGTGATTTCGAACCGTGCCGTGTACCGTCCCAGCTTGGCGACATAATCGGCCGTACGGCGCAACAGCGCCTGCACCCCGTCGCCGGCAGCCGCAGGCGCCGGCAGCAATGCGGCTGCAAGGATCGCCATATGTAACAGGATCTTTCCCATAATCAAATGTCAGAATACGCCCAGCTCCTGCAATTTCGCCTCCAGCGAAGGCAGGTCGTAGAACTTTATCTCGCGCGGCTTGGCCCCGATCTGCGGGCCCACGATACCAGCGCGCTCCAATTGCAGCATTATACGGCCCGCACGGTTGAAGCCCACCTCGTAGTTGCGCTGTATGGCCGAGGTGGAGATCATGCCGTTGGTGACGGCCGCACGTGCTATCTCGCCGAAGAGCACGTCATACTTCACCGGAGCGTCGCTCTCGCCCGAGACTCCGCCCGAAACGCCCTCCTCGCCCTCCATGCCGCAGTCGGGCAGCGGGTAGGCCTCCGTATACCCCTGCTGCTTCGATATGAAATCGACAAGACGCTCCACCTCGCGCGTCTCGACCAATGCGCACTGTATACGTGTCAATTCGCCGTCCTTCGAGAAGAGCATGTCGCCGCGGCCGATAAGCTGATTGGCCCCGGGCTGGTCGATGATCGTACGCGAGTCGATCATCTGCATCACGCGGAACGCTATGCGCGCGGGGAAGTTGGCCTTGATACCTCCCGTGATGACCTTCACGTCGGGGCGCTGCGTGGCGATGATGAGGTGTATGCCCACGGCGCGCGCCTTCTGCGCCAGACGCATCACGGGGACCTCGACGGCCTTGGCCGTCATTATGAGGTCGGCGAATTCGTCCACCACGACCACGATATAGGGCAGGTAACGGTGCCCCTTCTGCGGATTGAGACGCCGTGCGACGAACTTCTCGTTATATTCGACGATGTTTCGCGCCGTAGCCATCTTGCACAGTTCCAGACGGCGCCCCATCTCCTCGACCAGAGAGTTCAATACGCATACCGCCTTCTTCGGGTCGGTGACAATGGGCTCGTCGTCCGACTCCATCTTGGCCAAGAAGTGGTGCTCGAGCTTGTTGTAAACCGAAAACTCCACCATCTTGGGGTCGATCATGACGAACTTCAGCTGCGCGGGGTGCTTGCGGTAGAGCAGCGACGTGATGATGGCGTTAAGGCCTACAGACTTGCCCTGACCCGTCGCTCCCGCCACCAGCAGGTGAGGCATCTTCGCCAGATCGAACGTATAGTTCTCGTTCTGTATCGTACGTCCGATCACTACGGGCAGCTCGGCCTTCGAGTTCTGGAACTCTTCCGAACAGATGGCCGAATACATCGACACGGTCTGCTTGTCGCGGTTTGGCACCTCGATACCTATCGTACCGCGCCCCGGGATGGGGGCGATGATACGTATGCCGAGCGATTTGAGACTCTGGGCTATATCCTTCTCCAGACCCTGTATCTTCGATATTTTGACACCCTGCGCCTGTACGATCTCGTAGAGCGTAACCGTCGGGCCCACCGTGGCGTGTATGTCGACGATGGGTATGCCGAAATACTTGAGCGTCTCCTCGATACGGCTCTTGTTGTCGAATATCTCGGCATCACTGACCTTGTTCGGCGAGCGGTAATCCTCCAGCAGCGAGGCGTACGGCTTGCGGTAATTCTCCAGATCCCGCAACGGGTCGTATAGATCCTGTTCCAACGCCTCCTCGTCGACCTGCCGGACGCGGTTCTCGTGCACCTTGACCACGATGCCGCCCTCCTCGGACGTATCGGCCGTACCGTCCTGCGCCGCAATGCCGGCATCAGCCGCAGCCTCATGCCCCGCCCCGTCATACGGCATATTATCGGGGACATGGCCGGCAACCGGCTCCGCCGTGTCGCCAGCCTCCGTCACACGCGGTCCCTCCTCCGCCGGCGCCGCGCCGCGCGGAATCACGGCAAAACCGTCCTCGTCAATACCGGGTGCCGACGGCTGCGGATCTTCGGGTGCGAGCAACGCATCCACGTCTATCTTGTTGGGGACGGCACCGCCGTTCGGGATCACTATAAAACCGTCTTCGTCGGGTTCGGGCAGGCCCATGCGGCGGAGCTCCGATTCCCCCTCCGCAGCCGCATCGGCCGCAGGGTCCTCGACATAGGGCTCCTCTTCTTCGG
>CASFQF010000066.1 GCA_949296635.1 uncultured Alistipes sp.
ACCACGCAGCGGCTGTAATCTATCCTGTGGTTCGCAATATCTATACATGCCGACTTGCAGTTGCGCGAACATATATTGCACGATATGCACTTCTCGGTATCTATCACGGGAGCGAAGACCGACCAGCGCGACAGCAGGCCCAGCAGTGTGCCAACGGGGCAAACCGTATTGCAATAGGTGCGCCCGTTGCGCCACGCCAGCACGGCCAGCACCACGAAGGTGACTACGGCCACGACGAACGTGCCGATGCCCTTGATCCACACCTCACGCGGATAGAAGGCATAGCTGCCTATACGTTCCGAGACATACGCGAGCAGGTTGTTGCCCCATGCGTAGACGGGGGCAAAAAGGTTCGACGCGATGCGCCCGAAAGAGCTGTAGGGCTCAAGGATACCAGCCACGCTGCTTACGCCGCCCACCAAAGTTACTATGAACAGCACGAAGAACGCATAGCGCAGCACCTTGCGCTCGGGCGAGCAGCTGTAACGGTTCTTGCGGCTCATCTTGCCAAAACGGGCCATGACATCTTGGAATATGCCCAGCGGACATATGACCGAACAATATACGCGCCCGAAAAGCAGCGTGAGGATCACCAGCAAGGCCACCACGCCCAAATTCAACGCCAGAATCGCGGGCAGCAGCTGTATCTTGGCTATCCACCCCAGCCAGAGGTGTGCCGCGCCGCTCACGTCCACGAACAACAGCGTTGCGGCCAATATCACCAGAATGGCCAATACCAACCGTACTCGTTTTAATACCGACATATTTTATCCTGTTTTATGAATATGAATGTTTGCCTCTATTCCAATACCGGACCTCTCCGAAACTGAATCCGATAACACAAAAGTACGAAATCTATATTTTCCAGACATAGACACAGTCCCGTTTTTCATACCAATTTTACGGTTTTCGGCATCTTTATGCCGTTCCCCGAGGGCCTGAGCCAGCCAACATACGGAAGACGCAGGCATCCGTACATTGATCGGATGCCTGCGTCTTCCGAGAGTCCGATACCGGTTACCGTTCCGCCTCGACACGCACGGTACGGCCTGCAGGCACCTCCACCGTCACCGATGTTACGGCATTGCCGCGGGGATCGCACCCCTCCGACACCTCATCCGCATTGCGGCGCCCGACCTTCACGCCGCGGCAGTCTCCCATGAACGACGCACGCCACACGATCGTGCCGCCCGTACCGTTTTTCAGCTCGGTCGCCGAACCGCCGTCGTGCGTAACGCTCACATACCCGTCGCGGAAAGGCATATTTTCGATGCGCGTCGTCACCTCCCCTGCCATGCGCGAGCATGTGTTCAGCACACGGCCGTCACGCGAGGGCTCGATGCCCATGGCGCCGCTTACCACGCCTTCCACTACGCCGTACGATACCTCGGGGTACTCGCACCGCTCGACATCGGGCAGGCGCGTAAGGAACGAATAGGCCTCGCCGCCGTACCCCAGACGATAGAACAACGCCGGAAAGGCCGACATGTTCTCGACGTTCCATTCGCGCGCGAGAATATCCCGCACGGCGGCATCGACGCGGTCCCCGTCAGCCGCGCCGAACCACAGTATGAACGGCACGCCCTCGCCGCGGTGGAACGACCCGTCCTCCGAAAGGAATGTATGGTAGCGGCCGTTCTCCGCATCCCACCACTCGTCGTTGAGAATCGAGCGGTATTCTCCGGCTGTCCTGCGGGCCGCGGCTTCGGCCGCCGCATCGCCGCACAAGGCCGCCATGTCGGCACGCGCCGCAAAACCGGCATACATCGCCGCCAGCAGGTCGGCGCTCATCGTAAGCCCCCCGAAGTTCTCGACATACGACGCCAGACCGCGGCACGTATGAAAACTGTTCGCGGGGTCGAACTCCGCAGGAGAGTTCATGTGCCGCGGCCGACGCATCACGTTCTCCGGTTCGAGCATCCACCGCGCCACGTAATCGACGGCCGTGCGGTCATAGAACTCGGCAAAAGCCTCCCCCGCGATGTAATCCTCGTCACCCGTCCATGCGTACATCTTCAGGCAGGCCTGCATGACGTCGAAATTGGCGTCGAGGTTGTACCAGAAAGCATCGTCCGAGGCGTAATCCACCGGTGCCGGCTTGTCATAACGGTTGATCTCCCAATAGGAACACCAGTCTTTGCTCTAGCTTATGTTGCTCACAAAACGGCCGAACATGTTTTTGTTGTGCGCCGCCAGACCGAGGATATGCGCCCCGACAGACTGGTGCGACACGTCGCGCATGCAGAAAGCCTCACGCTGCGGCAGCGCCGCCTCGTACCACAAACCCACAGGATCTCCGCCGTCGTGCACGTACGACAACGCCATCTCCCGCGCCCACGAATAGGCCCGTTCGAGCCCCGCATCCGAAGAGGTGAAAACCGACACCTCCCCGCGCGGCAGCACCTCGACGGTATTGCCGCCGCAGGCCGTACAAACGACCGCACACGATACGGCGGCCGCAAACCCCAAATACCGTTTCATATCTCCAAATTTATTTATGCCTCAAAGCCAGCTCACGTTCCATATCCTCGATCGAGCAGCCCATCTGCTCCATCAGCACCAGCAGGTGGTAGATCAAATCCGACGCCTCGTAAATGAAGCGGTCGCGGTTGCCGTCAACGGCCTCGACGATACTCTCGACGGCCTCCTCGCCCACCTTCTGCGCGATCTTCTTCACGCCCTTGATAAAGAGTTTTGTAGTGTACGACCCTTCGGGCATATCACGGTGGCGCTGCTGCACCACACCCTGCAGGCGGCGGATGAAACCCTCCTCATCGGGCGTGTCGAAGCAGCTCGTCGTGCCGCGGTGGCACGTAGGGCCCACGGGACGCGCCTTTATCAGCAGCGTATCGCCGTCGCAGTCACAGTACATCGACTCGATATAGAGGTAGTGGCCGCTCGTCTCGCCCTTGGTCCAAAGACACTGCCGCGTGCGCGAGAAAAAGGTCACGCGCCCCTCAGACGCACTGCGGTCGAAAGCCTCGCGGTTCATATAACCCAACATGAGCACCTTCAGCGTCACCGCATCCTGCACGATGACGGGCAGCAGGCCGTCGGGGCACTTCGTAAGATTGAATTGGTCGAATGTCATATCCTCACATTTATATTCATTTGCTTCAACTGTCGTTTCAGGTCCCCTATCGTGATCTCGCCGTAGTGGAAGATACTTGCCGCTAGAGCCGCATCGGCACGGCCTGCGGTAAGCACCTCGGCTATGTCGGCCACCGAGCCTGCACCGCCCGAGGCGATGACGGGGATCGACAACACCTCGGCCAGACGGGCGAAGGTCCCGCACGGATAACCCGAGCGCGTGCCGTCATGGTTCATCGACGTGAACAGTATCTCGCCGGCGCCGCGCTCCTGCGCCTCGCGCGCCCACGAGAAGAGCTCCCTGTCGGTCGGCCGGCTGCCGCCGTGCGTGGTAGCGCGCCAAACGCCGTCCTCCATGCACCGCGCGTCTATGGCCACGACGACGAACTGGCTGCCGTAACGCGACGCTATGCGGTCGATAAGCGACGGCGAGGCTATCGCCGCACTGTTTATCGAGATCTTGTCGGCGCCGGCGTCGAGCAGGCGCGACGCATCCTCCACGGAACCGATCCCTCCCCCGACGGTAAACGGTATGTTTATCTCATCTGCGATACGCTCCACGAGGCGGGTAAAGGTACCGCGCTCCTCGCGTGTGGCGCTTATGTCGAGGTACACCAGCTCGTCAGCACCGCTGCGGGCATAGTAGCTCCCCAACTCGACGGCGTCGCCCACGTCGCGCAGCCCCTCGAAATTTATACCTTTCACCGTGCGGCCGCCCTTCACATCGAGGCACGGTATTATGCGTTTTGCGACCATCTCTCTATGTCTTTCAATGTTATGCGATTCTCATATATGGCCTTGCCCACGATCACGCGGCGCAGCAACAACTCGTTCAGCCGCTCGATGTCGGCCATGGAGCTGATACCTCCCGAGACGGTGAAGTCGACCTTGTCGTAACGCTGCTGCAGCGAGGTGTAGAGGTCGAATGCCGGTCCCTGCAGCATGCCGTCGCGCGATATGTCGGTACAGATGGCCCGACACAACCCGTGCGGCAGGAACTCCTCCACCATGTCGTCGATACCGATCGTCAGATCCTCCTGCCATCCGTTCACCGACACCCTGCCGTCGCGGAGGTCGGCGCCGAGGATCATCCTCCCGCCGCCGAAACGCAGCAGCCACTCGGAGAAGAGCTGCGGCTCGCGCGCCGCCACGCTCCCCACGATGGCATAGTCGGCACCGCAGTCGAACAGCGCACGCAACGACTCCTCGCTCTTTACGCCGCCGCCCCACTCGATCTCCACATCGGCACCCGAAGCCATGCGTTCGAGTGTCTTGAGATTCTTCGGCGACGACGACTTGGCGCCGTCGAGGTCGACAACGTGTATGCGCCGCACGCCGCAGTCGGCATACCGCTTGGCCATATCCACGGGGCTGGCATCGTAAACGCGGCGCCGTTCGTAGTCGCCCTGCGACAATCGGACACAACGTCCTTCTATAATGTCTATTGCGGGAATTATCTCTATCATAGCTTCAAGAAATTTTCAATTATCCTTTCGCCTGCGTCCCCGCTCTTCTCGGGATGAAACTGTGTGCCGTAGAAGTTTTCATATTTCAATGCCGCGCTGAACATCGCGCCATGCACCGCCGTAGCTATCGTATCGGGGCACAGTTCGGGATAGTACGAGTGTACGAAATAAACATACTCGCCGCCCTGCATCCCCTTGAACAGTTTGGATTCGAGGTTGCCTATGCGGTTCCATCCCATGTGCGGCACCTTGAGATCCACTGCCGACGCAAACCGCCTGACACGGGCGTCGAAGAGCCCGATACAGTCGGCATCGCCCTCCTCTGTATGGCGGCACATGACCTGCATGCCGACGCATATCCCCAGCACGGGCCGCCGCAGCTGCCGTATCACCTCCACAAGACCGGCGCGGCGGAGATTCTCCATCGCCTCGGCCGCATTGCCGACGCCGGGCAGCAACACGCGGTCCGCGGAGCGTATCGCCGCGGCATCGGCCGTGACGCAGAAATCGGCCCCGAGACGCCGCAGGGCATTCTCCACCGACCGCAGGTTGCCCATTCCGTAATCTACTATGGCTATCATATATTCATTGTATTTTCCGGTTCAACCATCGCATCATACAAATAACGACAATATATTGTTTATCATCCATTTGCGATAGCTTACATAAACTTGTCGTTCAACCTATTCACATTACAAAACCCCTTTGCTCGACGGCAGTTCACAACTGAACACGTCCCTGCGCACAGCCATCTTCAACGCGCGGGCGAATGCCTTGAATACGCCCTCGATCATGTGGTGGTTGTTCTCGCCGCGAGCCTCTATGTGGAGGTTGCAGCGCATGGCCGTGCACAGTGACTTGAAGAAGTGGCTGAACATCTCCGTCGGCACGTCGCCTACATACTCGCGCGTGAAGGGTACGCTCCACGAGAAATCCACCCTGCCGCCGAAATCTATGAGCACCATGGCACGGCTCTCGTCCATCGGCAACACGAACCCGTAACGGTCGATACCGCGCTTCGAGCCGAGCGCTTCGTATAACGCCTCGCCCAAAGCGATGGCTACATCCTCGACGGTGTGGTGTTCATCCACCTCCAGATCGCCTCGGCACACGACTGTAAGCGACACGCCTGCATGGTGCGGTATCTGGTCGAGCATATGGTCGAAGAACTTGAGCCCCGTATCTATACGGCTATCACCCGCCCCGTCGAGGTCGACCTCGACACGTATGTCGGTCTCCGACGTACGGCGCGCCACAACGGCCCGCCTTTCGGTGCGGCGCAGGAACTCCGCCACCTCGGCCCATGACGAGGTCATAAGCACACAGCTTGCGGCAAAGGGCTTGCCCGCCAACATCTCTCGCCCCGTGTCGGGACGCTGCAACAACACGGCACGCGCACCGAGGTTGTAGGCCAACTCCACGTCGGTGGCGCGATCGCCTATGACATAACTCGACGCCATGTCGTATTCATCAGTCATATACCGTCCGAACATACCCGTGCGGGGCTTGCGCGTGGGGGCATTGTCCTCGGGCATGGAGCGGTCGATGAGCTGGTCGGCAAAGGTGACGCCCTCGCCCTCCAGCGTCTTCAGCATCTTGTTGTGCGCCGGCCAGAAGGTATCCTCCGGAAATGACGCTGTCCCCAGCCCGTCCTGATTCGAGGCCAGCACCAAGTCGTACTCCAACGACGCTATAGACCGCAAGGCCGAGATCGCCCCCGGCACGAACTCCAGCTTCTCGAGCGAATCGACCTGCATATCCCCTGCAGGCTCGACGATAACCGTACCGTCGCGGTCAACGAACAGGGCTTTCCTTTTCATAACTTTCGAGCGATTTCAACAGTTTCTCGTTCTCCTCCTTCAATCCCACGGTTATACGCAGGCACCCCTCGCATCCTTTTATACGGCTGCGGTTGCGCACGATGATACCGTCGCCTATAAGGTGGTCGTATACCGCATCGGCATCGTCGAAACGCACAAGCAGGAAATTGGCATCGCTCGGATATACGTGTTTCACCGAACGCAGACGCGACAGGGCTTCAGCGACAACGGCCCGCTGCGCCTTGATCTCGGTGACCTGATCGTCGACAGGCAGGTCGAGCAGTTCCTTCACTATGCGCATCGTCGCCTCGCTGATGTTATATGGGTACTTCACCATTGACATAAGCTCTATGATCCGCCTGTCGGCCAATGCAAGGCCCATTCGCAGGCCGGCCATGGCCCACGCCTTCGACATGGTCTGCAGCACCACGATACGCGGCCGCGCGAATATCTCGTCCTTGAGCCCTTCGGTATCGGAGAAGTCTATATACGCCTCGTCTACGACGGTGATCCCGCCGAAAGCGTCGGCCAGACGGAGCATCTCCGCCCGCGGAAAGGCATTGCCCGTAGGGTTGTTGGGCGAACACAGGAAAAGCGCTTTCGTGTGCGCGTCGGCCCGCTTCAATATATCGTCCACGGGCAGCGAAAAATCCTCCCCGAGCTGCACCTCGCGCACCTCGACGTCATTTATCGCAGCCGCCACCCGATACATGCCGTAACTCGGCGCTATGGCCACCACGTTATCCTCGCGCGGCTCGCAGAATATGCGGAATATCAGGTCTATGGCCTCGTCGCTGCCGTTGCCGATAAAGATATTTTCGACAGGCATGCCCTTGATGGCCGACAAACGTGCCTTCAAACGCTTCTGGTGCGGGTCGGGATAACGGTTGTATCCGTTCTCGTAGGGGCTCTCGTTGGCGTCGAGGAACGTCCCGAGTTCGCCCTGATATTCGTCCCGCGCAGTCGAATACGGCGTAAGGCCGGCTATGTTGTGCCTGACAAGGCTGTCTATTTCACTTCTTTCCATCTCAATCGTATCATTTTCCGTTATCGTTCATCCTCACCCGCACAGCCTCGGCATGCGCCTGCAGGCCCTCGGCGTCGGCCATTGCTATGATGGTCGGGGCCAGCAACGAGAGACCCTCGCGCGAGAGTTCCTGAATGGTCATCTTGCGCATGAAGCTGTCTATATTGACGCCGCTGCACGAGTGCGCCCAGCCCGACGTGGGGAGTGTATGGTTCGTTCCCGAGGCGTAGTCGCCGGCGCTCTCGGGCGAGTATGCCCCCACGAACACCGATCCCGCCGCCATGATACGGTCGACAACCGACCATGCATTGTGCATCATGACGATAAGGTGCTCCGCGGCATACATATTGGCGAAGTCGACCATTTGCTCCCTGCCGTCGAAGACAACGACACGGCTGTGCGACAACGATTCGGCGACAAATCCCGCACGCGACAACGCCGCGGCCTGCCTTTCCACCTCCGCCGCCACGGCTTTGGCCAGCGACACGTCGTCGCACACCACCATCGCCTGACTGTCGCGTCCGTGCTCTGCCTGCGAGAGCATGTCGGCCGCAACGAATGCCGGCGACGCCGACCCGTCGGCCATAACCATCACCTCCGACGGCCCTGCGGGCATGTCTATCGAGGTGTTGCGGCCGCTTACCAACTGCTTCGCCGCAGTCACGTAACGGTTGCCCGGACCGAAGATCTTGTCCACCTTGGGCACGCTCTCCGTACCGTATGCCATTGCCGCTACGGCCTGCGCACCGCCCGCCTTATATACCGCACCGACGCCACACCGGCGTGCCGCATAGAGGACTTCCGCCGACACACGGCCGCTGCGGTCCGTAGGGGTGCACATTATGATCTCTCCGCAGCCTGCAATCGAAGCGGGCAATGCCAGCATCAGCACCGTCGAGAAGAGAGGTGCCGTACCGCCCGGGATATACAGCCCGACACGGCGTATAGGCACGGGCCGCTGTATGCAGGTGACACCCGACGCCGTCTCGACCCGAACCTCGTGCGGCACCTGCGCACGGTGGAACGCCGAGATGTTGTCTACGGCGACATCTATGGCGCGTTTCAACTCCTCGCCGACAGCCTGCCCGGCCTCCGCGAACTCCTCTTCCGACACCTTGAGCGACGCAAGGCGCACGCCGTCGATCTCCTCGGCCAACGCATAGAGCGCCTTGTCCCCCTCACGGGCGACACGCTCCACGATAGCCTCGACCCGCGCGGCAACCTCCTTGTCGTCGCTGCCAGCACGGCGGCACAGATCCGGCCACTGCTCCCGCGGCGGATTGACGAATATATCCATGACGTTAAGGTATTATCTTGTCCAACGTAAGCACCAGTATGCCCTCGGCGCCGATAGCCTTCAGCTGGCGCACCTTCTCCCACAGGTCGGCCGCATCCACCACCGAGTGCAGCGAGCACCACCCTTCGGCCGCCAGAGGCATCACCGTAGGGCTGCGCATCGCCGGCAGTATCTTCACCGCCTCGTCCAGAGCCGAGGTGGGGATATTCATAAGCAGGTACTTCTTGCCGCGGCTCACCTTCTCCGACTCGATGCGGAACAACAGCTCTTCGAGCAGCGCACGGTCCTCGTCCGCCAGATTGCGGCCGGCGATCAGCACCGCCTCCGACTCGAAGACGCGCTCCACCTCCTTCAGGCCGTTCGAGACGAGCGTACCCCCCGACGACACTATGTCGAATATGGCGTCGGCGATACCGGCCGCAGGGGCTATCTCCACCGAGCCCGTTATCACCTCCAACTCGGCCTCGACGCCGTGCTCCTCAAGGAAACGGCGCAGTATGGCGGGATACGACGTGGCGATACGCTTGCCGCGGAAATACTCCACACCGGCGTACTCCTCGCCCTTGGGTATGGCGAGCGATATACGGCAGCCGCCGAAGCCCAGACGCGCGGCGATCTCGACGTCGAAGCCGCGCTCGGCCACCTCGTTCAGCCCCACGATGCCGAGCGACGCCGTGCCGTTGGCCACCACCTGCGGGATGTCGTCGTCACGCAGGTACAATACCTCGATGGGGAAATTCGACGCCTTCGACAGGAACTTGCGCTTGGCCTCGTCCACGTTTATGCCGATCTCGCGCAGCAAAGCGACGCTCTGCTCATTGAGCCGGCCCTTGTTCTGAATAGCAATTCTCAACATAAAATATCTCTTTTCGTTCGGCCGCCACGGGGGCGCCGTAAAATCATACAAAACAAAAACAGGCTTACCGCATGCGGTAAGCCTGTATGTGCATCGTCACGCCACTCCACGACCTACCGTACCTTTCGCAAGATATGATGGTGATGGATATGGGTGAAGCGTATCATGACTGCATTTTCTATCTGTACTATCGCGGCATCTGCGGCGGCTACGTCCGATACCAATGCAAATATAGCGATTTATTCCGAAGCGGCGAACCATGCATGCAAAAAATATGGATATTCGGCCATAAATTTGCATAAAAATGCCGGAATGACGAATTTTCGGTGAAAGTTACCGCGCTTCGGAATATATTACCTATATTTGACGGTACGTAATACATACGGGCGCGTCCCGACAACACGAAAAACCTGAAACAATGAAAAAAGCTCTTCTTATCCTGACCATGATGTTGATGGCGGGCGCCGTCTCGGCCCAAGACAACTGGTTCTTCCCCGCGCAGGGAAAGGTAAACGGCTACACGACCACCGTCTCGTCGATGTCAGGCAGCCAAACCATGTACTCGAAAATACGGAGTACCGCCGACGACAACGGCATCACCGTCACAAGCGAGGTCTTCACCACGGCCGACGCTGCGACACCTGTGCAGACGACATCCGTAAAATACAAAGACAACGGCGATGTCTATGTGGTGGACTTCAAAGACGCGCTCTCTTCGTCGCTGGGATCGATGGACAACATCGACGTAACCGAGTCATCGGGGGAGATGATATATCCCAAGAACCCCGAAAACGGCAAGTCTTACGGCACGGTCGATATGAAAATAACGGCCGACATTATGGGTACCAACATCAACCTCGGCGTCAGCATCAAGGACCGCGCCGTGGCCGCTGCCGAGACCGTAGAGGTACCTGCCGGCAAGTTCGACTGCCTGAAATTCGAAGAGACGGTCGAGGTCGAAATGATGGGACAGCCCGTGCAAACCAAAACCACCTCGTGGATAGCGCGCGGCGTGGGTGTAGTGAAACAGACGACCGACTCGATGAACGGCATGGTTACGGTCACGTTGGAACTCTCGGCCATAGAATAGAGGCTGCCGCCCCAAAAACAAAACATGAATACGGGGAGATGCTTTAGGCATCTCCCCGTATTCCTTTAACGTACTGTCAATATCATACTGCCGCCACGCTAAACAAGGTAATGATGCCAAAAATGGTTGGTAAAGCATTAGAGCAAATGACCAGAATTGTATAATTCTGGTCATTTGCTTTTCTTGATAATTCCATCATTGCTG
>CASFQF010000067.1 GCA_949296635.1 uncultured Alistipes sp.
CTCACCCGTTTTGCCGCCGAGGGCGCCGGTCTGAGCGAACTGACCGAGTGTCTGAATGGCACCACTTCTCTGGCGATCAGCACCGAGGACCCCATCGCTCCCATGCGAATCATCAACAAGTACGCCAAGCAGCTCAACGGCAAGGAACTCTCGTACAACAACATTCAGGATGCGAATGCTGCGTTGTGCATCGTGCGTGAGTTCGACGAGCCCTTCTGCGTGGGGCTGAAGCACATGAATCCGTGCGGTGCGGCCGTGGGCAAGGATGTGGTGGACGCATGGACCAAGGCGTATGAGGCCGACAAGGTGAGCATTTTCGGCGGCATAGTGGCGGTGAACCGCGAGCTTACGCGCGAGGCCGCAGAGATGATGAAGCCCATCTTCCTCGAGATAATCATGGCCCCGTCATTCTCTGAAGGGGCTTTGGAGGTGCTTTCGACGAAGAAGAACCTGCGCCTGCTTCAGGTCGACATGAGCCGCGACGACAGTGTGCCCAAGCAGTATGTCAGCGTAAACGGCGGTTTGCTGGTACAGGAACTCGACCGACAGACGGCGGAGGTCGCGGCCGACAAGTGCGTTACGGCGGCGAAACCTACGGCGGAGCAGTTGGCCGACATGAATTTCGGCTGGAGAATCGTAAAGCATGTCAAGTCGAACGCCATCGTTGTCGTTAAGGACGGCCGCACGCTGGGTGTCGGCGCCGGTCAGATGAACCGTGTCGGCTCGGCCGAGATAGCGCTCAAGGAGGCGAAGGCCGCAGGCTTCGACAAGGACCTCGTGCTGGCGTCAGACGGCTTCTTCCCCTTCGACGATACCGTTGCACTGGCTGCGGAGTATGGCGTTACGGCCATAGTAGAGCCCGGCGGCAGCATCCGTGACGAGGATTCTGTAAAACTTGCAAACGAGAAGGGCATTACGATGGTATTCACCGGCGAACGCCATTTCAAACATTAACGGAGATGAAGGTTCTGGTAATTGGCGGCGGCGGCCGCGAACACGCCATAGTAGACGCATTGTCGCGTTCGCCGCAGGCCGAGAAGATATATTGCGCGCCGGGTAATGCCGGTATCGCCCGTCAGGCCGAGTGCATTGCGATCAAGGATACCGATGTGGAGCGCTTGCGCGATTTCGCCGTGGAGAAGGGCATAGACCTTCCCACGAAGAGCGCCACGCGCATAGAGAGCAGCAAGGATTTCGCCAAGGAGCTCATGCGCAAGTACGGCATCCCCACGGCGGCGTTCCGTACGTTCGACAACTACGAAGAGGCTTCGGCATACGTCAAGGCGGGGCCGCTGCCCACGGTGTTGAAATATGACGGGCTGGCCGCAGGCAAGGGTGTCGTCATCGCCGAGACGCAGGAACAGGCCGACGAGGCGCTGCGCGACATGCTGCTCGACAACAAGTTCGGCAAGGGCCGTGTCGTGGTGGAGGAGTTTTTGACAGGCCCCGAGTTCTCGTTCATGTGTTTCGTGTCGGGAACGAAGGTGTGGCCCATGGTGCTGGCGCAGGATCACAAACGCGCCTACGACGGCGACAAGGGTCCCAATACGGGCGGTATGGGGGCATACTCGCCCCTGCCGTTCATCACGGCAGAGGATGAGGCGTATGCTTTGGAACATATCATGAAACCCACGGCGGCGGCCATGGCGGCCGAGGGCTGCCCTTTCGAAGGGGTGCTTTACGGCGGACTGATGAAGACGCCGCAGGGGATCAAGGTCATAGAGTTCAACGCCCGCTTCGGCGATCCGGAGACGGAGGTGGTGCTTCCGCGCCTGAAGAGCGACATAGTGGATATATTCCGTGCCGTAGCCGAGGGTGGCGACGCAGAGACCGAGTGGCATGATTTCGCCGCTTTGGGCGTGGTGCTGGCATCGAAGGGTTACCCGGGAGCGTACGACAAGGGTTTCGAGATCAAGGGTCTCGACAAGGTCGAGGGTGCCGTATACCATATGGGTACGAAAGCCGAGGGCGGCAAGGTAGTGACGGCGGGCGGCCGTGTGCTCTTTGTTGTAGGCCGCGGCGCGACTATACCCGAGGCCCGCGAGGCGGCGTTGCGCGACGTTGGGCGTATCGAGTGCGACAATCTCTTCCACCGGACCGATATAGGCCATTGGGCCCTGTCGGGGAAATAGTGCATGACGGTTTCGCGGCGGCCTGTTTTCGGGCGGCTGCTGCGGACGATAAAAGTTGTATAATGATATAAATGAAGAATCTATGATTATAAGCGGAAAAGAGTTGTCGGCCAAGCTCAAGGCCGAGATGGCGGAGCGGGTGGCCTCGTTCCCTGCCGAGTACGGGCGTGTGCCCCACCTTGTTGTGATCCTCGTCGGTGACGACCCGGGGAGCGTGTCGTATGTCACGGGCAAGGCCAAGGCGTCGGCCGAAGTGGGCATACGCAACACCACGATACGCCGTCCCGATACCATATCGGAAGATGAGTTGCTGGGCATGATCGCAGAACTCAATGCCGATGACGGCGTGGACGGTATTCTGGTACAGCTGCCCCTGCCCAAGCATATCGACGAGGACAAGGTGATAGCCGCAATCGACAAGTCGAAGGATGTGGACGGCTTCCACCCGCTGAATGTGGCGGCTCTGTGGCAGAAACAACCCTGCACGCTTCCCTGCACGCCGAAGGGCATAATCAAGATGCTCAAGAGCGCCGGCGTGGAGATTCAGGGGCGCGAGGCTGTGGTTATCGGCCGCAGCAACATCGTGGGCCTTCCCGTGTCGAAACTTTTGCTTGACGAGAACGCCACTGTTACGATGACCCACAGCCGTACGAAGAACCTCGGCGAGGTGACGCGCCGCGCCGACATTCTGGTGGTGGCTATCGGGCGTCCTAAGTTCGTTACGGCCGACATGGTCAAGTATGGCGCTGTGGTCATAGATGTGGGTGTTAACCGCGACCCCGAGACCGGCAAGCTGTGCGGCGATGTAGACTTTGCGGCCATCGAGCCCAAGGCGTCGGTCATAACCCCCGTCCCGGGAGGTGTGGGGCCCATGACCATATGCTGCCTTATGGAGAATACCATCGAGTGTTTCCTGCGCCGCGTGAAACGTGCGTAGGACAAAAGCAGGCATATGAAAAGTCGGAGGCGGGCCGTTATGCAACGGCCCGCCTCCCGTTTTGTCATTCGTCGGCGGGGTATCCCACGCTCTGAACTAGTGTTATCATGCTCTGTTCAGACAAGTGCATGGCCTCGGCGAGTTTTTCGCGGTCGACCATGGCACGGACTACCGTCGCCAGCGACTCCGAGGCGCAGAAGAGGTAGACGTTCTGTGCGATGAATCCCGTGTTGGCGTATGTGGCGGCGATGAGTTCGTCGGGCGTCTTGCCCGTTATCATCTGCTTGCGGCATACGTATATAATGTTTAGCGGGGCCTCTGCGACGAAAGGCTGCGTCCCTGTCAGCGGGCGCAGGTCTTCGCCCGAGACCATACGCAGGCGGTTGGCCTCGGCATCGTAGAGATATAACCCTTCGGGCATGGCGACATAGAGCTCTATCTCCTGCTTGTCGCGCGACGAGGGTGCCGTGCGCTTGTCGGGGCGGTTGTATCCCCATGCGGCCCACAGCAGGTCGGAGATGGTTTGCCGCGGCAGGGCGCGGCTGCCGAAATCGCGTGACGAACGGCGGCGTGCAAGCGCCTCCATGAGGGGCATACCGCCCGTACGGCGGGGCGCGGGAAGGTCTATGTCCTGCGCCATGAGTGCCGTTGTGAAGAGGGCGGCAAAGATGGTGATTACGGTCTTCTTCATGTTATAGGGTTGGTGTTTTGATTTTGTCCACACGATACACCAGATGCGGCATATCGGCTCCGCGGTAGTGCTTGACTATGGTGTCTACCAATACCATCCCGTTGCGCAGGGCCACCTTCTGCGACGGTATGTTCGTATCGCGGATAATGGAGTAGAGGGTATCGAAATGCAGAGTCCTGAATCCGTATTCGCGGCAGGCTGCGGCGGCTTCCGTCGCGTATCCTTTGTGCCAATGTCCGTATGCGAGCAAATATCCTATTTCAGGGACGAGAGCATCCTTGTATTGCTGCATGGTAATGCCGCATTGGCCTATCATTTCGTCACTCCCGTTCTTTGTTACGGCCCACAGGCCGAATCCGTATTCTTCGTATCGTCGAAGTTGTCTCTGCATCCATTCGGCGGTCTCGGTTTCGTCGAAGGCTCCGTTGTATGCGTACATCACTCTCTCATCGCGCAAGATACACGATAAGGCGTACATGTCGGAGGGTGTCATCCGGCGCAGTCGGAGCCTCGGTGTCTCCAAGACGGTACGGGTCATGGCGGTCGGCGGTTATGGTCTTGTTATTTCATCGACTATGCGGCGTATGCCTTCGGTGTATGTCGTGACACGGAATTCGGGAAAACGGCGTTTGAATTTCGACGAGTCGAATATGCAGTCGGTGCCGTAGCGCGGCAGCAGCTCTTCGATCTCGCGTACGCGGGGATTGACCTCCATCATCCGTTCCAGCTCATCCATCTGCAGCACACGGTAGGGTATGGGGCTGTCGGCCGCCTGTTCCGCCGCTGTGATGAATTCGCGGTACGTAGGGCGGGCATCGTCGCAGGGCAGGTGCCACGTGGTACCGTAGGCGTCGTCAGCCGAGGCGGCGAGGACGACGGCGCGGCCTGCGTCGGGGGTCCACATGAGCGTGCGCAGGGTCGAGTCGCTCAAATATACCGAGGCTTCACGATGCTGTGCCATGCGGCGGAAAATGAGCGAGTTGGTTATGCTCTGCGTATTCTCCGGCCCGTAGAACTCGGCCGAGCGGCATATCATGGCCTCGATACGTCCGTGCGCCATCTCCTCAAGGAGCATTTCCGCCATGCGGGCTCGGACGATGCCTTTCGGCCCCACGGGGCGGAAAGGGGTCTCTTCGGTGAGGGGCGTACCGTCCTGCGGGTACATGTAGGTGTTGTCGAAAAATACGAGCCGGGCGCCGTGCCGTTCGCATGCGTCGATGACGTTGCGCATCATGACGGGAAACGATGCCTGCCACAGTGCCGTGTCGAGGGGCAGGCCGACGGCGAAATATACTGTCCGGCTGCCTGCTATCGCCTTGTCGGCCATGTCGGCATGCGTGAGGTCGGCCGCCACGGGAGTGTCGGTGGCGTTGACGCGCCGCGGCGTGCGGCTGACGAGCCGTATGCCGCGTGTGCCGTTGCGGTACAGTGCCCGTGCTATTTCGGTTGCGATCTGTCCGTTTGCGCCGAGTATGGTATGCATGGTATCGTAAGTTTGTCTTTTCATGTCGTGGCGTGTGCAAAAGGCCTGCCTGACAACGGTAAAGTTAGCGATTATTTTTCGAATGCGGGCAGGATGTATCCCATAAGGATTATACGAAAGACGGGAGACATTGGCTGTCCCTCGTCTCGATATTAAGAGCTGCCGCCTATTGCGGTTTTTCGCACTGCATGCGGTGCATCGTGTGGCCTATGAACGACACCTCGCCCACGCGGCGGAACCCGAGCCTCTGATACAGCCTTTCGGCCTTGGGGTTAATGTCGTCGACGAGCAGTCCCACACGGCCGTGCCCTGCGGCAAAGGCTGTGTCGCGCATCCATTCCAGCAGTCGGGCCCCTATGCCGCGGCCGCGCATCTCCGGCATGACACCCACCGAGTCTATGTAAAACTCTCCGGCCGAGGTTTCGTCCGTTACGGTAATCCGCAGGCCGCACTCCTCACGCAGTATGTCGAGTACGGGTTGCCGCAACTCGTGCAGCCGGGCACCGTCATACCCGCATACGGCACCGGCGACAATGCCGCCGACCTCGCATACGGCGCAGTTGTGATAGCTGTATTGCGTATCCTCCCTGCGCACTATACGCTCGATAACCTCCTGCCCGCGGTCGCCGCAGAGGCGGCGCGTCATATCCTCGCCGAAAGCCATCGTGATGGCCTTCGCTATGGCAGGGGCGTCGTCGGCCGTGGCACGGCGCAATGTTATCTCAGGCGCTGCGGTCATTTTTGCCGCCGCGGTTTTACCTCGATCTCGAGTTTCGCGTATGCCCTTTCGGCTTTGGCCAAAGCCTCCTCTACGGTCTCTGCGCGGGCGAGTATCACACCCATGCGGCGGTGGCCTTTTACCTCGGGTTTGCCGAAAAGCCGTATCTGCACGTCGGGTTCAGAGAGTACGGCGTCGAGGTTGCCGATTACGACCTCGTCGCTGTCGCCCTCGACGACGATGGCCTTCGAGGCGCTCGGGCCGTAGAAGCGTATCGCGGGTATGGGCAGGCCGAGGATGGCGCGGGCGTGCAGGGCAAACTCCGACAGGTCCTGCGAGATCATCGTCACCATGCCCGTGTCGTGCGGACGCGGCGACACCTCGCTGAAGAGAACCTTGTCGCCCGCGACGAACAACTCCACACCGAAGATGCCGTAGCCGTCCAAAGCATCGGTTATCTTGCGGGCGATGTCGCGCGCTTGCGCAAGGGCCGTCGCGCTCATGGGCTGCGGCTGCCACGATTCGCGGTAGTCGCCGTCGACCTGATGGTGGCCGATGGGTTCGAGGAACGAGGTGCCGCCGCTGTGGCGCACCGTGAGCAGCGTTATCTCGTAGTCGAACTTGACGAACCCCTCGACGATGACGGCGCCGCCGCCGGCACGGCCCCCCTCCTGTGCGTACTGCCATGCACGGTCGGCCTCGTCCAGCGAGCGGACGACGCTCTGCCCGTGGCCCGACGAGCTCATTATGGGTTTCACGACGCACGGTACGCCTATCTGGCGCAACGCCTCACCGAATTCCTCGCGCGTGGCGGCGAAGCGGTAGGGCGATGTGGGCAGTCCGAGCTCCTCGGCCGCAAGGGTGCGTATGCCCTGACGGTTCATCGTGAGCAGCGCGGCACGGGCCGTGGGTATGACATTGTAGCCCTCCTTCTCCAGCTCCACGAGAGTGGGGGTGGCTATGGCTTCGATCTCGGGGATGATGTAGTCGGGTTTCTCCGCTTCGATCACTTCACGCAGTCGTCTGCCGTCGGTCATGGGCAGCACGTGCGAGCGGTGCGCTACCTGCATGGCGGGGGCATCGGCATACTTGTCGAGGGCCACCACCTCCACGCCGTAACGCTGCAGTTCGATGGCGACCTCCTTGCCCAGCTCTCCCGAGCCGCACAGCAGGGCCTTTTTTCCCGAAGGCGTAAACGGGGTTCCTATCTTTACCATTGCGACCGGAGTTTTATTTTACACGCGCTTCGCAATAGACGCAACGCAGGTCGCCGTTCTCGGTCTCGCGGAAGAGATGGTCGACATCCTCGCTGTTCGATATGCACTGTCGGTTCGAGCAGCGGAGGTCGTTGTTCACCAGCGACGTGTCGAGGCGCGGCGTAGGTGTCACGGGACGCTCCTCTGCCCACTTGAGCAGGGTGTAGATAAGGGCCATGCGGACGAACTTGCCGTTCTCCACCTGACGGAAATAGGCGGCGCGCGGGTCGTTGTCTACGGCGCGCGTGATCTCGTTGACGCGCGGCAGCGGGTGGAGGATGATCATATCCTTCTTGGCGTTGCGCAGACGCTCGGGATTGAGAATGAAACTGTCCTTCAGGCGCTCGAACTCCTCCTCGTCGAGGAAACGCTCCTTCTGTACGCGCGTCATATAAAGGATGTCGAGCTCGCCCATGACCTCCTCCATCGTCGTGACCTCACGTGTGGGCACATGGTTCTTGTCGCACACCTCGCGGCGTATGTACGACGGAAGACGCAGCTCCTCGGGTGCGATCAGTATGACGTTGATGCCCGTATATCGCGACAGAGCCTTTATGAGCGAATGGACCGTACGGCCGAACTTCAGGTCGCCGCAGAAACCTATCGTAAGGTTGTTCAGGCGGCCCTTCTCACGGCGTATCGTGAGCAGGTCGGTAAGCGTCTGCGTGGGGTGGGCGTGGCTGCCGTCGCCGGCGTTGATGATGGGTACGTCAGAGTAGTGCGACGCCACCAGCGGGGCCCCCTCCTTGCTGTGGCGCATGGCTATGATGTCGGCGAAGCATCCGATTACGCGCACCGTGTCGGCTACGGTCTCTCCCTTGCTCACCGATGACGAGGCGGCATCCGAGAATCCCAGCACGTTGCCGCCAAGCTCCATCATGGCCGACGTGAAACTCAAGCGCGTACGGGTGCTCGGCTCATAGAAGAGCGTGGCGAGTTTTTTGCCCTTGCACGCTTCGCTGTATTTCTTGCGGTCGGCGATTATGTCGAGCGCCGTCTCGAGGATCTGGTCGACTTCGGCGACCGATATGTCCGTGGTATCTATCAAGTGTCTCATAACGGCATACGTGTTATTTGTTTATCCAGCTTTCGTCCGACGGGTTGTCGCGGAAGGCGAGGATGCGTTTGCATGCCTCGGGCTTGATATAGCCCTCCTCGGCCGCGACCTCTACGAGGGCGTCGAGATTCGAAAGCGAGTGGTTCTCGACATGCGCCTCGGCCAAGCGGTCGAGACCCTTCTTCATGCCGTAGGTGAAGATGCTGACCACGCCGAGCACGTCGGCTCCGGCCTCACGCAGGACATTGACCACCTCCACGCAGCTGCCCGCCGTCGAGATCAGATCCTCCACGACCACAACCTTCTGTCCTTTATCGAGGCGCCCCTCGATCTGGTTGGCGCGGCCGTGATCCTTCGCGCCGCTGCGCACGTATCCCATCGGTAGGTCGAGGATCGTGGCCGTGATGGCGGCATGGGCGATACCCGCTGTGCTGGTCCCCATGAGTACCTCGCATTGCGGGTAATAACGTTTCACCAACTCCGCAAGCCCCTTCTCGACGGCGTCGCGTACACGCGGTGCCGTAAGCGTCAGGCGGTTGTCGCAATAGATGGGGCTTTTGATACCGCTGGCCCATGTAAACGGCTGCTCGGGGCGCAGGAATACGGCCCCTATGGAGAGCAGGTCTTTGGCAATGGTCTTTTCCATAAAACAAGTATTCGTTTTGTATTCGTATTTTCGTTATCGTTCGTGCAGTCGCTCCATGTGTGGCTGCTTTGCGGCGGCCGTTTGTCGGGCTGCGTAACAGCCTTTTGGCGGCTCCGGCCCTGCGCTATTCCAACGCCTTGCGCAGGACGGACTCCACCTCCTCGGGGTAGATGCCTCCCTCGTGGACCTTCTGCCCGTCGACGTAGAAGGTCGGCACATAGTAGTAGTCGAACCTGTCGGCAACATCGGGATGTTCCGACTCCTCGATCATCTCGATCTCTACGGCTGCCAGCTCCGGATGCTCTGCCTTCAGCGTGTCGATATACGAGAGCGCCTTTTTGCAGAATGGGCAGTTTTTCAGATAGAACAGTCTTACGGGTTTCATGGCGCTTGCAAATTATGTTATCCCGCGAATTCCGACATGCAGCGCTCGTATGCCGCGACGGGGTCGGCGGCCTGCGTTATGGGGCGTCCCACGACGATGTAGTCGGTGCCTATCTCGCGGGCGCGGGCCGGCGTCGTGACACGGACTTGGTCGCCCGCTTCGCCGTCGGCGAAACGTACGCCCGGCGTTACCGTGATGAATTGTGTGCCGCACGCCTCTTTGACCATGCCGGCCTCGAGAGGCGAGCATACCACGCCGTCGAGTCCCGCCTCCTTGGCGTTGCGGGCGTAATGGATGATGGTGTCGTTGATCGGGGCGTCGATAAGCAGCTCGCGGCGCATGCGCTCCTCGCTTGTCGATGTGAGCTGCGTGACAGCGATGAGAAGGGGCCGCGTGCCGTCGGGACGTGTGAGGCCCTCCAGTGCGGCGCGCATCATATCGATGGTGCCGGCGGCGTGCAGGTTGCACATGTCGACATCCAGATGCGAGAGTACGGCCATCGCTTTCTTTACCGTGTTGGGTATGTCGTGGAGCTTCAGGTCGAGGAATATCTTATGTCCGCGCGCCTTTATCTCGCGCACGATCGAGGGCCCCTCGGCATAGTAGAGCTCCATGCCTATCTTGACGAAAGGTTTGCGGCCGGTGAAGCGGTCGAGGAAATCGAACGTCGCGGCAGCGCTGCTGAAGTCGCAGGCTATTATTACATCTCTCTGGTTCATCGTATGATACGGTTTGATTGTTACAATGTTTTTCAGAGGACTAAATTAGCGTTTTTTTGCGAGACGCGCAACAGTACCGGACGTAAAAAAAGGCCGGATCGTATCCGGCCTTTACCTATGCTTGCATGCCGCAGGGCGGCGCTGCATGTTTAGCAGTTCATGGCTCCGCAGCAGTGGATTACCTGTCCGCTCACATACGACGAGAGGTCGCTGGCGAGGAAGAGCGCTACATTGGCCACATCCTCGGGCGTACCGCCGCGGCGCAGGGGGATCTGTGCGGCCCATGCGTCGCGCACCTCCTGCGAGAGCTGGTTGGTCATGTCGGTGATGATGAAGCCCGGGGCGATGCAGTTGGCACGGATACCGCGGGGACCCATCTCCTTGGCGATCGACTTCGCAAGGCCGATCATGCCGGCCTTCGAGGCCGAGTAGTTGCACTGTCCGGCGTTGCCCGAGACGCCGACCACCGACGACATGTTGATGATCGAGCCGCCGCGCTGGCGTGCCATCACGGGAACGACGGCGTGGATGAAGTTGAACGCCGACTTGAGGTTGACGTTGATGACGGCATCCCATTGTGCCTCCGACATGCGCATCATGAGGCCGTCCTTGGTGATGCCGGCGTTGTTTACGAGAATATCTATGCGGCCGAAGTCCTCGAGGATCTGCTTTACCACCTCGTGCGACTCCTCGAACGACGCCGCGTTCGAAGCGTAACCCTTGGCCTTGACTCCCATCGCCTGCAACTCGGCTACGGTCTGCTCGGCAGCCTCGTTTATCACCAGATCGGTGAACGCCACGTCGGCGCCCTGCTCGGCAAAACGCAGGGCTATGGCCTTGCCGATGCCGCGTGCGGCTCCCGTTACCAGAGCCACCTTTCCTTCCAGAAGTTTCATTTTCGTTATCTTTTTTAATTTTACTTCGGTTGTCGGACTATTCCCACTTGCGCAGGGCTACGGTGGCGTTGTGGCCGCCGAAACCGAGCGTATTCGATATGGCGATGGTCAGGTCGGCCTTGCGTGCCGTGTTGGGCGTGTAGTCCAGATCGCACTCGGGATCGGGATCGGTAAGGCCGATCGTGGGAGGTATCGTACCGTTGACCAGAGCGAGGGTCGAGGCGATGAGCTCCACGGCGCCCGTTGCGCCGAGCATATGTCCCGTCATCGACTTGGTCGAACTGATGATGGCCTTGTGTGCCGCCTCTTCGCCCATCGCGAGTTTGATGGCCGTTGTCTCGGCCTTGTCGTTGAGTGGGGTGCTTGTACCGTGTGCATTGATGTAGAGCGTATCCTTCTCCGCGTCGAATCCTGCCTCATCGAGCGCCTGCTTCATGGCACGCGATGCGGGGATTCCCTCGGGATGGGGCGCCGTGTAGTGGTGTGCGTCGCAGGTGTTGCCGTAACCGCAAACCTCGGCGTAGATCTTTGCGCCGCGCTTCTGGGCGTTCTCCAACGACTCGAATATGAGGACGCCGGCACCTTCCGCTATTACGAAACCGTTGCGGTTGATGTTGAAGGGTATCGAGGCGCGCTTGGGGTCCTCCGTGCGCGACAGGGCCTTGCTGTTAGCGAAGCCGCCGATGGCAAGCGGGTGTACCGAAGCCTCCGAACCGCCCGTGATGATGGCGTCGGCATAGCCGTATTTGATGGCACGGTATGCCTCTCCAGCCGAGTGGGTACCCGTCGAGCAGGCGGTGACTACGGGCAGGCATACGCCCTGCGCCTTGAACTTGATGGCCACGTTGCCCGAGGCGATATTGGCGATCATCATGGGGATAAACAGGGGAGAGATGCGGTGTGCGCCCTC
>CASFQF010000068.1 GCA_949296635.1 uncultured Alistipes sp.
GGGATGCGGTCCATCCAGCCGTTCGCGCCGTGTACGTGCAGCTTGTATAACGATCCGTGGGTGAGGCGCCCCTCATACATGGCATCGGGGAAGAAGGCGCTCCATACGCCGTTCTCGCCCTTGTCGAGCCGCAGCTGCGTGCGCTGCCACGAGTTGAAGTCGCCGAACAGGTATACGTCCTGCGCCTCGGGCAGCCACTCGCGGAACCACCAGCCGCAGAGCTCCTCGTCGCGCTGCCATCCGTAATACATGTATCCGTTGGCGTAGTCGACGATGGACCCTGCGCGGCGTGTTATATCCTCCATGCGGCGCATATACCGTTCGTGCCGTTCGTATATGCGGTCGGCCACGGGCTGAAGCCACTCGTCGCGCTCGACCATAGGCAGTTTTCGGGGAGTCGTATCCATAGTTATGGTAAATTTGTGTTTTTTTCGCGTGCGTTCCGCAGCCGGATGTCTTGACGCAGTGCGGAATGCCCCATTCTTATCCCAATATAGCGAAAGTCGGGCGCAGAGACAGACCGAGACCGCAGTTTTCGGATTTGACCCTGCCGAGACGCATCCTATATTATCCAAATATACGAATAATGGATGGAAAATTCAATAGCGGCGGCGGGATAAATCTCCCGAAAGAGGAAAATAGCGGCATCGCGGTACGTGCGGCGGTACGTAAGCGGCGTGAGGGGCATGTATGAAAAGAGGGACGGAATCGTTCCGTCCCTCTTCGGTGCGTTGCCGCGCGGCGTTTGCGGCGGGTTGCGGCATTGTCAGAATGTGACCTCGATGCGTTTGTTGTCGTACTGCACGGCGTAGACCTTCCATGTGGGCTGCCATGCGGCGGGCAGGTCGAACGTTGCGGTCGTCGAGGGCGTAAGCATACCGTCCGAGACATGTATGAGAGTCCCGTCGGGGCCGCCGTCGCGCACCTCATAGACTATGACATTCTGCCAGCCGGCCATCGTGAGCGTGCGGCCCGAACGTTCGGCAGTGCCGGCGACGACACTCTTCTGCTGCTTGAAGGTCTCGTAGTTGTTGTCCGTGATGTACTCCAACGCTACTGCGGGGGCAGGGTATCCGAGCTCCCCGACACGTGCGCGCAGGCGGTCGGCCATCTGTTCCGTCACGGTCATCTGCCCCACACCGTAGTCGTCTATGGTGGCGTCCACGGGGGTCAGGAAACCCCACTTCTCGAAAAAGTCCGTGAGATTCATCTTGGCGCAGGCGCTGGCTATGTATACGAACTCGAGCTGCTGGTCTCCCGCCGTGGGCAGGTCGTCGTGCGTGCGCACCCATTCGTAGCAGTCGGCATAGAAGCCGCCGTGATCCGTCTGCTGCATGGGGGTGCGTCCGAGCACCTTGCCGAAATATAGTTCCAGCTGCCAGAAGGGGATCAGCTTGCAGAACACGTCGTCGTCGGTTGCGTGCGACGCCCCTTTGACCAAGATGTTGCTCCACGCCTTGGTGTAGCGGTTGGGGTTGGCGGCGTCGCCCATGTTCTCTGTCTGCACGCGCGAATCCTGACCGTAGATGGTGGTCTGTATGTACTGCGAGAGTATGTTGTTCGTCACCTCTGTGGTGCCGAGCCACTTGAGGCCCGGGCGGGTCTGGTTGCTGTGTCCGACCTCGTGTGCGGGCCCCCAGCACGATGAGGTGGTGAGGCGGTTCTCGTCGCACAATTCGGCCAGCGTGTCGTCGTGGTATGCCGTGTGGTACGATGTAGAGTACATGTAGCTTGTATACATCACCGTGAAGCACATCCTGTTATGGAACATCTTCCCGTATTTTTCCAGACCGATGAACTCCTGCTCGCGGTATACCAGCGCGTCGTAGGCGTCGATCAGAGTCTTGAGGTCTTTCGTATGGCTGCGGAAGCGTTCCGTGGGGAATATCAGGTGTGCGTAGCTGCCTACGACATCGAAATATTTTCCCGTGGCGGCAGCGAGGAGCTCCTGCGCACGGCCTTCGTGGTCGGTCCGCTGCGAGTCGTAGTAGCCGTTCACGTCGCCCGTGGCGAAGTGGAGCCTGATCTCGGGCGCCGAGGCGAAGTCGTCGGTGTGGTACATCACGTATACGAGGCCCTTGTTCGATATGTCTATCTTGTTCACTCCCGTCGAGAGGGGGTAGCCGTCGCCGCCGAAGCCGTCACCGCCCGGGCGGTCGAGGTTCTGTACGCGCAGCGAGACGCTCTGCCCCTGCAGGTCGGCCATGACAATAAGCTGGTCTCCCGCCGCCACCTCGATGCCCGTGGGGTTGTCCAGAAGGCTGTATTGGGTGGTCTTGTTGCGGGCCGACTCGGTGTCGGGGTTGGGGTATGCCTTGAACGAGTTTATGCGGAACTCCTTGGCATAGCGGCCGTGGTACATGAAGTAGGCTATGTTCTTGAAGAAGGCGTACGGGCAGGCGGCGATCTGGTCGGCCGTGACGCCCGCGCGCAGCTCGGAGCATGACGGGTCGGTGAAGAGTGTCGCGTAATCGAACGCTTCGGGATTGCGCTTGTAGAACTCCATCTCGGCGCACGAGGCGAAGCCCTGTCCGTCGCCAGCGCCCGACTTGACGGTGAAACGCACGGCCGTAACGCCTATGAGCGGCTCGGGGAACTCGACCTTGGCGGCCGAGGCGTTGCCCTCGAAGTCATGTGTCATGACGTGGTGCCATTCGGGAGCTGCGGCGGGCGCCGCCGAGGCGTTTTGCGTGATGGCCGAGAGGGCCTCTATGTCGACCTCCTTGAAGCGGCCGTTCCAGCCTACGGTGCGGGGGTAGTAGACCATGTAGTCTATGTCCGACTCCTCCTCGAGGTAGTAGGTGAGCGTTATGGGGAAGTAGTCGTCGCCCGTGTTGTCCCAATTCGAGTGGTAGAGGGTGTTTATGTCGCCGTCGAACGATAGCTCGATCTCTCCGCCGCCCTGATATGACGAGGCCTCGCCGCGTGCTATGATCACCTTTATGTCATCCTTTATGTCCTCGGTCCCCTCGGGCGAGTAACTGTCCAGACCGTTCTGCGTGACGGTGAAAGCTACGGGCTCGACATCGCTCGAGGACTCCTTGTCGCTGAAGGTGATGACGGCGCTGCGCGGGTTTTCCCCCGTGTTGCCGTCGACGGAGAAGGCCCGCGTTGCCGTCACTACGGGGTGGGCGGAACTGCGGGTGTCGATTTCGGTCTCATAGATCCAGTTGCAGTCGGAATCCACCGAGGCGGCTACCTCGATGTTGGTGGTGACGTCTATGAAGACGTCGCCGCCTGCGGCCGTGACCGTAGCGGCCGACTGCGAGAGCAGTATGGCCTTGCCCCAGCCGAGCTGCTTGACCTGTATGGTGTGGCTCGGCACGTCGCCCGCAGCGGTAATCTCGACGGTGGCGCTGCGGATGTTCTTGCCGTCGTTGTCGTCGGCCGAGAGGATGAGGCGGTCGGGTTGTTTCTCGGCATGCAGCCACGGCTCGCTCAACGTATAGTCCCAAGCGACGTTGCTGCTGACCATGACCGTGCTGTTGGAGGCGTTCTCCTCGGAGAAATTGACCGTGGTGGCGTTCACTTCGAGGAAGGCGGGCCCGCCGGTCTCTTCGGGGCCGCTCTTACTGCAGCCGCATGCGGCACCTGCAGCGAGAAAGATTGCAGCACATGCGGTGGCAAAGAATCTTGTTGCGATAATTTTCATAATTGGTACGGCAGTTAATATATTATTGGTCGTAGTTTGGTTGGTTGTATCTTGTCGGGTGTAAATATAACGATATTAAATCAAAAATAGATATTTCGTTCGATTTTTTTTAGAAAAATATCTCTGAAACTTCCATATCGTATCTGAAATACCTTCCGGCAGCACAATTTTGCCGGTTGTCTCGGCGGATGTCGCGCCAAGGGGGCCTTGTGAACGGAAAATCACGGCTGTATGCGCATTATATACGGAAAATTCACTATATTTGTAAAGTTTGTGCCCACGGGGTCAGACGGAATGTTCGGCAATAGACAATACAGATATTAAAAAAACAGTTTGCTTATGTTCAAAGGACAACCCAAAGGTTTGTATGCCCTCTCGCTGGCCAATACGGGCGAGCGCTTCGGCTACTATACCATGCTTGCGATCTTCACGCTCTTCCTGCAGGCGAAGTTCGGTTATACCGAGGCGGTCACCACACAGATCTACGGTATTTTCCTCGCCGCGGTCTACTTCATGCCGTTCTTCGGCGGTATCTTGGCCGACAAGTTCGGTTTCGGCAAGATGGTCACGCTCGGTATCTTCATCATGTTCGCCGGTTATGCGCTGCTCGCCATACCCACCGATGCCGGCCTTGCGGGGCAGGCGCTCATGTTCGGCGCACTGGCGCTCATAGCCTGCGGTACGGGACTCTTCAAGGGCAACTTGCAGGTGATGGTGGGAAACCTCTATGACGACCCCGCCTATCAGGCCAAGCGCGACAACGCCTTCTCGATCTTCTACATGGCCATCAATATCGGCGCCATGTTCGCGCCCGGCATGGCCAAGTGGATCACCAACCACTTCCTCGCACAGGACGGCCTCGCATATAACGGGCAGATTCCAGCCCTTGCGCACCAGTACCTCGAGCAAGGGGCAAACATGCCGGCCGAGCCGCTGGCAAAGTTGCAGGAGCTGGCCGCGTCGATGGGAACCCAGATAAGCGATCTGGCCGAGTTCTCGAAACACTATATCGAAAAACTGTCGACGGCATATAATATGGGTTTCGGCGTGGCATGTGTCTCGCTCGTGGTATCATACCTTATATATGTAGGCTTCCGCAAGACCTTCAAGCACGCCGACGTGACGGCCAAGCAGCAGGCTGCCGCCGAGAGCGCCGCAGGTGTACACCATACCGAACTTACGGCCGAGCAGACCAAGTCGCGTATTACGGCTCTGCTGCTCGTCTTCGCCGTGGTGATCTTCTTCTGGATGGCATTCCACCAGAACGGCTCGACGATGACATTCTTCGCGCGCGACTACACCACCTCGGAGGCTACGGGCGTAACCCGCATGGGCTTCGACATATTCAACCTTGTACTGGTGCTGGTCGGCGTATATGCCATCGTCGGACTCTTCCAGTCGGATAAGGGCCGCGGCAAGATCATCAGCACCGTGGTATTGGCCGCCGCGCTGGGTGCGCTTTACTACCGTTACACCATCACGCCCGATCCGGTGCATATCCTGCCTTCGGATTTCCAGCAGTTCAACCCCTTCTATGTTGTGGGCCTTACCCCCATCTCGGTGGCCATCTTCACCGCTCTGGCACGAAAGGGCAAGGAGCCCTCGGCCCCGCGCAAGATAGGTATGGGTATGGTTATTGCCGCCTTCGGCTTCCTTATCCTCACCATAGGCTCGTTCGGCCTTATGTCGCCCGCCGGGGTCAAGGCCGCGGGCGCCAGCGACACCTTCGTATCGCAGAATTGGCTGATCTCGACATATCTGGTGCTGACCTTCGCCGAGCTGCTCCTCTCGCCGATGGGTATCTCGTTCGTATCGAAGGTGGCGCCTCCCAAGTACAAGGGTATGATGATGGGCTGCTGGTTCGCCGCGACGGCCATCGGCAACTATGCCACGTCGCTCATGGGTTACCTCTGGGGCAGCGGCATGGCCCTGTGGATGGTGTGGAGCGTGCTCATAGTGCTCTGCCTGCTCTCTGCGGTGTTCATATTCTCGATTATGAAGAAACTCGAGTCGGCCACGAATTAGAGCCCGACAGTCCGGTAAAATGGGAAGCCTCCGTATGGAGGCTTCCCATTTTCATATTGGGTGCTGCGATTGGCGGCGTACGGCACATGAAAGACATGAGGCGGGGAGAACAATGCGTTCTCCCCGCCTCATGTCTCAATAACCTGCCGGAGAGCCCTTCAGCAGGCTGCCGTGGGGGCCTATTGCTCGTCTATGGAGCGCTTGACACACTCTATGCCCACGCGGCGCAGCAGGTCGAGGCCCTCCTCCGAGCGGTAGTCGTTTACATATACCACGCGGCGGATGCCGGCCTGTATGATCAGCTTCGAGCATTCGATGCAGGGGGCGTCGGTTATGTACAGCGTCGAGCCGTCGCAGTTGTTGGCGCTCTTGGCCACCTTGGTTATGGCGTTGGCTTCGGCGTGCAGCACATACGGTTTGGTCTTGCCCTGCTCGTCTTCGCAGACGTTTTCGAAGCCCGACGGCGTACCGTTGTAGCCGTCCGATATGATCATCTTGTCCTTGACGATCAAGGCTCCAACCTTGCGCCGTACGCAGTACGAGTTCTCGGCCCAGATGCGGGCCATGCGCAGGTAACGCAGGTCGAGCTGCCGTTGTTTCTCCTCTTCGTATCCCATTACTGTGTCGGATAATCGTTACGTTCGTGTATGGGGTGGACCGTTCTCGGGCCGCCGGTATCAGAGGCCCTTGCCGTGGCAGTGCTTGTATTTCTTGCCGCTGCCGCAGGGGCATGGGTCGTTGCGGCCGATCTTCTTGTCGACCTTTATCGGTGCTGGCTTGCTCTTGTCGCCCTGTCCTGCCGCCGCGGCAGCCGCCATGCGCGATGCCTGCAATTTGTTCACGTCGACCTTGGCGCGGCGCTGGCGCTCCTGCTGTACGGCCTCGGGGTTGTTCTCGCGGACGGGTATGTAGGCCTTGTTGAGTATGGCGAGCGTTTCGCGGTTGACGTCGCGGAGCATCGTCGAGAAGAGGTTGTACGACTCGAGCTTGTATATCAGCAGGGGGTCTTTCTGCTCGTATGCGGCGTTCTGCACGCTCTGGCGCAGGTCGTCCATCTCGCGCAGGTGGTCGCGCCATGCGTCGTCGATCGTGGTGAACATTACGATCTTCGAGAATATCTTGTATATCTCGGCGCCGTCCGTGTCCTTGCAGCGCTGCAGCTCTACGGGCACGTGGTATCCCAGATGGCCGTCCGTGAGCGGGAAGTGGATCACGCGGTCCATGTGGTCGGCATTGTCGGCATATATGGCCTGCATGGTGGTGCGTACGGTGTCGGCCACGGCCTTGGCGCGGCGCCCGTAAAGCGTGCGCATGTCCTCGACGATCATCTCGACGATCTCGCGCGGCTTCGACGCGAGGTATTTTGCCTCGTCGAACGAAGGCTGCAGGGCGATCTCGCGTATGAGGTCGAACGAGAAGTCGTCGTACGGCAGGCCCTCGTGCGCTTCCATGAAGGTCTCGGCGTAGTCGTACATGATGTTGTTGAGGTCGATCTCGATACGCTCGCCGTAAAGTGCATGGCGGCGGCGCGTGTATATCACCTCGCGCTGCGAGTTCATCACGTCGTCGTACTCGAGCAGGCGCTTGCGTATACCGAAGTTGTTCTCCTCGACCTTTTTCTGTGCGCGCTCGATGGCCTTGGTCATCATCTTGGCCTGTATGACCTCGCCCTCTTCGATGCCCATGCGGTCCATGAGCGTCGAGATACGGCTCGACCCGAACAGACGCATCAGGTCATCCTCGAGCGACACGAAGAACTGCGACGATCCCGGGTCGCCCTGACGTCCGGCACGTCCGCGCAGCTGGCGGTCGACGCGGCGGCTTTCGTGGCGCTCCGTGCCGATTATGGCCAGACCTCCGGCGTCGCGTGCCTCGGGCGAGAGCTTGATGTCGGTACCGCGGCCTGCCATGTTGGTGGCTATGGTCACCTGTCCCGAACGGCCGGCCTCGGCCACGATCTGCGCCTCGAGCTGGTGCTGCTTGGCGTTGAGGACATTATGTTTGATGCCGCGGAGCTTGAGCATGCGGCTCAGCAACTCCGATATTTCGACCGAGGTGGTGCCGACCAGCACGGGGCGCTTCTCCTCGACAAGGCGTACGATCTCCTCGATGACGGCATTGTACTTCTCGCGCTTGGTCTTGTATACCAGATCCTCGCGGTCGTCGCGGATGACGGGGCGGTTTGTGGGGATGACCACCACGTCGAGTTTGTATATGTTCCAGAACTCCGAAGCCTCCGTCTCGGCCGTACCGGTCATACCGGCCAGCTTGTGGTACATACGGAAATAGTTCTGCAGCGTGATGGTGGCGAAGGTCTGCGTGGCGGCCTCGACCTTGACGCGCTCCTTGGCCTCGATGGCTTGGTGCAGGCCGTCCGAGTAACGGCGGCCGTCGAGAATACGGCCCGTCTGCTCGTCGACGATCTTCACCTTGTTGTCCATGACGACGTACTCCACGTCGCGCTCGAACATCGAGTAGGCCTTCAGCAGCTGGTTGACCGTATGCACGCGCTCCGACTTGATCGAGTAGTCGTTGATGACCTCGTCCTTGCGGTGCGCCTTCTCCTCGGCCGAGAGGCCGCTCTTCTCGAGGTCGGCGAACTCGCTGCCTATGTCGGGCAGCACGAAGAAGCCGTCCTCGTTGAAGTATTGCGACAGCACGTCGTGGCCCTTGTCGGTGAGTTCCACCGAGTTGAGCTTCTCGTCGATGACGAAGTAGAGGTCGTCGACGATCTCGGGCATACGGCGGTTGTTGTCCTGCATGTATATGTTCTCGGTCTTCTGGAACTGGGTCTTGATACCCGTCTCCGAGAGGAACTTGATCAGCGGCTTGTACTTGGGCAGGCCCTTGTGGGCGCGGTAGAGCAGGACGCCTCCCTCCTCGGGCTTGTTCTCCGCAAAGAGGCGGCGCGACTCGGCCACCAGCGACGTCACCAGATTCTTCTGCAGGTTGTAGAGGTGCTCTATCGAGGGGCGGTAGGTCTCGAAAAGCTGGTCGTCGCCCTTGGGTACGGGACCCGATATGATGAGCGGCGTACGGGCGTCGTCGATGAGCACCGAGTCGACCTCGTCGACGATGGCGTAGTGGTGCTTGCGCTGTACGAGGTCCTTGGGTGACGAGGCCATGTTGTCGCGCAGGTAGTCGAAGCCGTACTCGTTGTTGGTACCGAAGGTGATGTCGGCCAAGTATGCCTTGCGGCGGGCGTCCGAGTTGGGCTGGTGCTTGTCGATGCAGTCGACCGAGAGGCCGTGGAACTCGTACATGGGGCCCATCCACTCCGAGTCGCGCCGTGCCAGATAGTCGTTCACCGTAACCACGTGCACGCCTTTGCGGGCCATGGCGTTGAGGAAGACGGGGAGCGTTGCCACGAGCGTCTTGCCCTCGCCCGTAGCCATCTCGGCGATCTTGCCCTTGTGGAGCACCACGCCGCCGAAGAGCTGCACGTCGTAGTGTACCATGTCCCATTTTATGTCGTTGCCGCCGGCCATCCAGTGTGTCGCATATATGGCCTTGTCACCGTCGATGGTGACGAAGTCCTTTTCGGCGGCGAGGTTGCGGTCGAAGTCCGTAGCCGTGACCTCGACGGTCTCGTTCTCGGCGAAGCGGCGTGCCGTATCCTTCATGATGGCGAAGGCCTCGGGCAGGATCTCGTCGAGCTTCTGCTCGATCTTCTCGTCGATCCGTTTGGTGGTGGTGTCTATATCCTTCGAGATCTTCTCCTTCTCCGAGAGGGTGGTCTCGGCCAGCTCCAGCTTGGCTTTCTGCTCGACGATATGCGCCTCGTCCGCGGCGATGAAGTCGGCGATCTGCTTCATGAGGGCGGCGCTGCGCGCACGCAGGCCGTCATTTGAAAGCTGTTGTATCGACGGGTATATCTCCTTGATCTTGTTGACGTAAGGCTCTATCTGTTTGCGATCCTTGTCGGTTTTGGAACCGAAGAACAATTTGATAACGTCGCTTAAAATATCCATAATCGGGTTTTGTTTTTGCGTTTAGCTGTTATAAATCCTACAAATATAGATATATATTTCCAAATGTCAAAATATCGGATAACTATGCCCTTACCCTCCGTCGGGCCGCGGCGGAAGGGCCTCTGCGGCCGCAGCGGTGTGGCAAGCTCCATGCCGGCGATCACTCTTGCGCAGGGCGGCCGTTGTCCGCGTTGCCGGCCTCGGGGAAGCCTGCCGTGCCGACGCCCGCGGCCATGAGGGCCTTGAGTTCTGGCAGGTGGCGCTGGTAGACACCGCGGGGCGTGGTACGGTGGCGGCGGCAGAGTGATGCCGCCATGCCTACGACTTCGCCCATCATGCCGCCCGTGCGCATGACACGCACGCTGCCCAAGGCGATGTGCGTGACGCTTATGTTGCGCCCCGCCATGAAGAGGTTTTCGATGTTGCGCGAGTAGAGGCATCGGTACGGGATGGGGTAGGGTTCTATCTCGCGCGAGTCGCTGTATGCGAGGAACGGCTCGCCGTCGAAGCCTTCGGTGCGGTGGGGGTAATGCAGGTCTATGCCCCATGTGGCCGTGACGGCGGCATCGTCGTAGCGGCTTCCTCCGGTGAGGTCCTGCTCGCGCAGCACCACGTCGCCCATCAGGCGGCGCGACTCGCGTTTGCCGCCGATGTATGCCACCCATTCGAGGCGCCGCCGTGCGAACTCGCCGCGGCGCGGGCTGCGGTTTTTAAGGTAGGCCCAATTGCCGTATACGGCCAGAAGCGCGTAGTCGCGGATATGCTCTATGTCGTATATCTGATCCTTGTCGAGGCCCGTCTCCCAGTCCCAGTCGCCGCGGGTGATGGGTATGGCCGTATGTTCGTCGAACTGCAGCGCCCATTCGCATTCGGGAAAGGTTACGGCTTCGGGGCACTCTTCGGAGTACCATTGTACGGAGGTCCCCATAACCAGCGAGTCGGCCGTATCCGGAGCGCTCG
>CASFQF010000069.1 GCA_949296635.1 uncultured Alistipes sp.
CCCGACGCCCCCGAAGAGACGCCCCGCGAAGAGACCAAACAACAGGAACCATGATAAAGGCAACCATAATAACCATAGGCGACGAGATCCTTATCGGGCAGATCGTCGACACCAACTCGGTAAGCATAGCCAAACAACTCAACGCCGCGGGCATAACCGTGGCCGAGCGCCTCTCGGTAGGCGACGCCGCCGACCGCATCGAGGAGTCGCTGCGCCACGCGCTGGCGCAGTCGCAGGTCGTTGTCCTCACGGGGGGCCTCGGCCCCACCAAGGACGACATCACCAAATTCACCCTCGCACGCATATTCTCGGCCCGCATGGTCGAGGACAAGGCCGTCGCGGAGCACGTGCGCACGATGCTCGCGCGCCGCGGCATAGAGTTCAACGAGCTGAACCGCTCGCAGGCGCTCGTTCCCGACACCTGCACCGTACTGCCCAACCGCCACGGCACAGCCCCCGGCATGTGGTTCGAGACGGCCGAAGGCGGCGTTGTCGTCTCGCTTCCGGGCGTACCCTTCGAGATGGAGCACCTGATGCAGGAGGAGGTGATGCCGCGGCTGAAGCACCACTTCTCGCTCCACGCCAACATACACCGCACGATGATAACGGCAGGGCTGGCCGAATCTATGCTCGCTGCCCGCATAGCCGGCTGGGAGAACTCGCTGCCGCAGGGGATAAAACTCGCATACCTGCCCTCGCCCAACGTCGTGCGCCTGCGCCTGTCGGCCTACGACGTCGAGGACGCCGACGCCACCCGTAAAACCATCGACACGCTTTTCGACCGGCTCTACGACATCATACCGGAATATATCGTCGGTTTCGAGGACGCCTCGGTACAGGCATTGGTACACAACCTCCTGACGGAGCACGGACTGACGCTCGCCGCGGCCGAGAGCTGTACGGGCGGCGCCATAGCCTCGCGCTTCACCGCCATGGCCGGAGCCTCGGCATATTTCCTGCTCGGGGCCGTAACATACAGCAACGAGGCCAAGCGCGACGTGCTGGGGGTAAACTACGACGACATCATGCGCTGCGGCGCCGTGAGCGAGACCGTCGCACGGCAGATGGCCGAAGGCGCGCGCCGCATCTCGGGCGCCGACTACGCCGTCGCCACCACCGGCATCGCCGGACCCACGGGAGGCACGGCCGAGAAGCCCGTCGGCACGGTATGGTTCGCCGTAGCCACACCCACGCGCACCGTCAGCATGATGCGCGACTCGGGCACCGACCGCGGGCAGGTGATAAACCGCGCCGCGGCATACGCCATATCGATGCTCTACGACGAGCTGAAGCGAGACCTGAAACAGAAATAACCCAAACACATAAATCTCCGGCACATGTTCGTACAATCCATCCTCGACACCGACCTCTACAAGTTCACCACGTCATACGCCTACTTCAAGCTCTTCCCGCAGGCCGAAGGGACGTTCGTCTTCCACGACCGCGACGATACCGTCTACGACGAGGCCTTCGTCGCAGAGCTGCGCCGCGCCTTCGCCGAGCTGGGACGACTCTCCCTCACGGACGAGGAGTTCGGGTACATGGTCGCCAACTGCCGCTTCATCCCGCAGAACTACTTCGAGTGGCTGCGGGGCTTCCGCTTCGACCCCGAACGCATCAAGACGTGGATCGACGAGCGCGGACATCTCCATATCGAGGCCTCGGACTTCATGTACAAGGTGACGCTCTACGAGATCGCCGTCCTCACCACCGTCTCGGCGCTGCGCAACAGCACCCACGCCGCCGACATGAGCGGCGTCATGGCCCGCCTGAAGGAGAAGATCGAGCTGTCGAACGCCGAGCACCTGCTCTTCTCGGACTTCGGCACGCGCCGCCGCTTCTCGTTCGAGGTGCACAAGGCCGTCATGGAGTACATACGCCGCGAGGCGCACTACTGCGCCGGCACGTCGAACTGCTATCTGGCCATGAAGCTCGGCATGAAGATGATAGGGACATACCCGCATGAGCTGCCCATGTTCATCGCCGCCGTCAACGGCGGCCCCCGGCAGGCCAACTATCTGGCCATGGAGCACTGGGTCGACGTATATGACGGATACCTCGGCATAGCCCTCACGGACAGCTTCGGCTCGGAGGTATTCTTCAAAAACTTCTCGAAGAAACACGCCTCGCTCTTCGACGGCGTGCGTCAGGACTCGGGCGACCCGCTGCGCTTCATCGACATGGCCGTGGCGCGCTACCGCGAGCTGGGCATCGACCCCATGACCAAGACCATCATCTTCAGCGACGCGCTCGACTTCCCCCGCGCCGCCGAGATCAAGAAGGCGTGCGAGGGGCGCATACGCTGTTCGTTCGGCATCGGCACCAACATCACCAACGACACGGGTTACACCCCCTGCAACATAGTGATGAAGCTCTCGACATGCCGCATGAACGACAAACAGCAGCTGCGCAAGTGCGTCAAGCTCTCCGACGTGGAGGGCAAGTCGATAGGCGACCCGAAAGAGATAGAACTCTACCGCCGGCTTCTGGAATAGGACAGGAACGCAGCGTACCGGAACCACGGGCCCAACTGCCCTGCTGCCGAAATCCGCGCTGCCGCCTGTTTTGACGGCAGCGCGGATTTTTTCATACCGGCAGTATTGTGTATTGCAAAATAATAAATATTTACATATATTTGCAATACCAAGATGTAACCAACAACTACTACCGTTATGAAAAAACTTACTACCGCAATCGTTGCGGGCATCGCAGCGCTGTGCCTCGCAACAACGGCCGCAGCACAGCAGGCTGCCGAACAGCGCGACTCGCTTCTGGCCGACTTCGACCTCTTCATCGAATATGTCGAGGCCACGCACCCCGACCCCTACACGCCGCTTGGCGGCCGCCCCTTCTTCGCACTCGAATGCCAGCGGATGCGCGGGCAGATACTCTCGCAACCGATGACCAAAGACCAATTCATCGAGATGCTGTCCGGCATGCTCTCCAAGCTGCACGACGGACATACGTGGATCCGCACAGCCGTCTCAAAGCCCGAGGTCGAGGGCCGTGTCGGCATATATCTGCGCGCCATACCCGACGGCGTGATATTCAACACCCTGCCGAAATCGCAGCAGCAATATCTGGGCATGCGTCTCAAGGCCGTGGACGGAGTGCCCGTAGAGAAGTTCATCGACGCCGCCGAGGCGCGTTACAGCTGCGAGAACCGTTCAAGCGCATTGGCCAAGCTGTGCAATACCAGCACCTACCTCTCTACATACGCACGCGCACTTCCGCACCTACGCGACAGCCTCACCATCACCGTAAGCGACATGCAGGACCGCGAATACGCCTTTTCCGTCCCCGTGATACCGCAGCAGCAATGGCAGGCGTACAACAGCGGTACGGCATTCTGTTTCCTGCCGCACGACAGGCGGTTCGATGCCGGCAATCTGGAGTACCGCACGATAGAGTGTGGCGGCAAAGAGGTCATGTATATGCGAATAGCGGGCATATACGGACGCGAATGCTTCGAATACATGTACCGCAACGGGATGCCCGGATGGCAGGACAACCTCTCGTATTTCTACAACAGATTCATGTCGGAGCCCATGCCCGACGATCCGGAGGAGGCCATACGCCGCACACCCGCCTTTTCGGAGCAGTTTGCCGATATGCTCACCGAGATGAAGCGTGACGGCTCCGAGACCCTTATCATAGACCTGCGCGGCAACGGCGGCGGCTGGACTCCCATAACATTGGCCACGATATACATGCTCTACGGCGACGACTACCTCACCGCCAATATGGGGACCCGCACCGTACGCCGCGTATCGCCCCTCTATCTCGAAAAGATAAACTCGACGCTCGAGCAGTTCAACCGCAGCAACGGCACCGCACTGCGCTTGGGAGACTACATACTCTATGACGACGCGGGAGACGGCAGCCCGTCCGACATAGGGCAGGTACGCATCCGATTCATCGACAACGCCATGACCGCCTCGCGAGAACTGCTGCACGGGCTCGGCGGCAAGCCCCTCTACCGCCCCGCGCAGGTATATGTCGTGACCGACGGCAACACCTTCAGCGCGGCGTTCCACTACGCCTTCTTCCTGCGCCGCATGGGCGCAAAGGTCGTCGGGCTGCCTTCGGGGCAGGCGCCCAACACGTATATGGAGCAGACGCTCTTCACACTCCCCCGCACAGGCGTCGAGGGGCAGATCTCCAACTGCCTGCAGCTTTTCCTGCCGGCGGACGACCCCCGCGCCAAGACCTTCACGCCCGACATCGTATTCACGCCCGAGGAGTACGCCTCGTGCGGTTGGGACGACAATGCCGAACTCGTGTTGCTGCTGCAGCGCATCGCGGCGGAGTAACGCAAGGCTGCCGCGGGGCACCAGCCCCGCCGCGGCGGCCGCAACCGATGCCGGCACCGCAAAAGGCCCGGCAAAAAGCCCGAGGATAGGGCGTCCGCGGCGAAAAAGAGTGGCCGAGGATTGATTATTCGTAAAAAATGTTTATCTTTGCGCACCCTTATTGCGAGGGCATGCATTTTAAAACACAACGAAACGATGAAAGTTTGCGAAATTACAGGTAAGAGCTCGGTGATAGGCAACAATGTCTCTCACTCGAACCGCAAGACCAAGCGCAAGTTCAATCCCAACTTGAAAACCAAGCGCTTCTGGTCGGAGGAGGAGGGCCGCTGGCTTACCCTGAAGGTAACCGCAGCCGGTATGAAAACTATCAACAAGAAGGGTCTTTCGGCCGCTCTGAAACAGGCCGCAGCCCCCAAGAACGTCTACTAAAAACCGCAGTGACAAATGGCAAAGAAAGGTAACAGAGTGCAGGTGATTCTCGAGTGCACCGAGCAGAAGGAGAGCGGTGTGGCAGGAATGTCGCGCTACATCACCACCAAGAACAAGAAGAATACCCCCGACCGTCTGGAGCGTCGCAAGTACAATCCGTACCTGAAGAGGGTAACCGTACATCGTGAAATCAAGTAAACAGCAACTGAACTATGGCAAAGAAAGTCGTCGCCACCCTTAAGACGGGTACAAACAAGAAATACACCAAGTGTATCAAGATGGTGAAGTCGGAGAAGACGGGCGCTTACGTGTTCAAGGAGCAGAGCATCCTCGAAGAGGCCGACATCAAGGCGTATTTCGCCAACTAACCACCATTGCATTAGACCACGGCGTCTAATACAAAAGGCGTCTCCCGCGAGGAGGCGCCTTTTGTGTGTTCAGTCGTCACGCGCCCGCATCACACGACAGCCCGACGACAGTCCGCGACAAGACACTCCGCACATACCGCCGCCTTGCGTATATTGCGGAAAAAACGTAATTTTGCAAAATATCAAACACCGTAAAACACCAACGACATGGGATTCTTCGATCTCTTCAAGAAAAAACAGGATAACACCGCCGCAGAACCCTCGCAGCAGGCGGCCGGGCAGCCGGCCGAACAAGCGGCGGAACAGGCGGCGGAACAGCAGCGCGGACGCGAGGAGCTGGCCGAAGGCCTGCAGAAGACCAAGAGCGGGTTATTCTCGAAGCTGGCACGTGCCGTGGCGGGACGCTCGACCGTCGATGTCGAGGTGCTGGACGACCTGGAGGAGGTGCTCATAACCTCCGACGTGGGTGTCGAGACCACCGTCAAGATCATCCGCAGCATCGAGGAGCGCATCGCCCGCGACAAATACATGAACACTTCGGAGCTCAATGCCATCCTGCGCGACGAGATCGCCTCGCTGCTCGAACAGTCGCACTCGTCGACCGAGGACTTCGGCATCGAGGTGAAGGAGGGCACGCCGTACGTGATGATGGTCGTGGGCGTGAACGGCGCCGGCAAGACCACCACCATAGGCAAGCTGGCGGCGCAGCTCGTCAAGGCGGGCCGCAAGGTATACATAGGCGCCGCGGACACCTTCCGCGCCGCCGCCATCGACCAGCTGGCCGTATGGGCCGAGCGGGCGGGCGCCACGATGATACGTCAGGAGATGGGGTCGGACCCCGCATCGGTGGCGTACGACACGCTCAAGTCGGCCGTGGCGAACAAGGCCGACGTGGTGCTGATCGACACGGCGGGGCGCCTGCACAACAAGGTGGGGCTGATGAACGAGCTGACGAAGATACGCAACGTCATGGCGAAGGTCATCCCCGACGCGCCGCACGAGGTGATGCTGGTGCTGGACGGCTCGACGGGACAAAACGCCTTCGAGCAGGCGCGGCAGTTCACGCTGGCGACGAAGGTGACGTCGCTCACGATAACGAAGCTCGACGGCACGGCCAAGGGCGGCGTTGTGATCGGCATCAGCGACCAGTTCCACATCCCCGTACGCTATATCGGCATCGGCGAAGGTATCGACCAGCTGCGCATGTTCGACCGCCGCGAGTTCGTCGACGCCCTCTTCGGGGAGAAAAAGGAGTAACGGCAGATGAAAGACATCTCAAAATACCTCAACCGCATAATTTGTGGTGATTGCCTCACGATAATGCGTGATATGCCCGACGAGTCGATCGACCTGTTCGTCACGTCTCCGCCATACAACCTGAAAAACTCCACCGGCAATGGAATGAAGCATAACACACGCTCCGGCAAGTGGGCAAAGGCGGCATTAAGGTTCGGATACTCGACATATGATGACTGCATGCCGCATGAGGAGTATGTCGCATGGCAACGCGAATGTCTCGGCGAAATGTTCCGATTGCTGAAAGAAGACGGAGCCATATTCTACAACCACAAGTGGCGTGTACAAAACGGGCTTCTGCAAGATCGGCAGGATATTGTCTCGGGATTCCCTGTCAGGCAGATAATAATCTGGCGAAGAAAAGGCGGTATAAACTTCAACCCGGGATATTTTCTCCCGACATACGAGGTGATATATCTCATAGCAAAGCCCAAATTCCGGCTGGCACCCAAAGCAAACGCCGTCGGTGACGTATGGGAGTTCACACAAGAGATGAACAATTCTCACCCTGCACCTTTTCCCGTCGACCTGATAAAAAGAATTATCGGATCGACCAATGCTCAAATAGTATTCGATCCGTTTATGGGTAGCGGGACCACCGCAATAGCGGCAATGGACCTCGGCCGTGCCTATATAGGTACAGAAATCTCACAGCAATATTGCAAGAGTGCCGAAAATCGTATAAAAGAGCACAAATCCAGCCCAACCTTGTTTTAATATGGAAACTGGCATAAAAATATACACGAAAGAGTCGCTCATCGAGGAGTTTCACAAAATTGCCGATATGGGATGGATACCTAACGCACGTCCCGGGAATGCTGGTGGCGTAGGAAATACCCTTGAAGATCTGCTCGGCATCGAGGAGAATAACTTACCCATACCTAACGCAGCAGAATGGGAGTTGAAAGCGCAGCGTAAAAGCACCTCGTCATTAACCACCTTATTCCATACGGAACCGTCGCCTCGCGCCATAAAGTTCGTGCCTGAGATTTTTCTCAAGCTATACGGATGGCCGCATCAACAAGCAGGGAAGAGATACCCTGAAGATGAAAAAAGCTTCAGACAGACAATAAGCGGAAATGGATACAGTGACAGAGGATTCACCGTAGCATTAGACTTCGACAATCGTAGAATACAGATTTCATTCGATGCGGACAAAGTCGCGCCCAAACATTACGATTGGCTGCGGCATGTGGAACAGACTGCAGGATTGGGAGAATTGAATCCACAGCCATATTGGGGATTTGACGATCTCGCACATAAAGCCGGCACAAAACTTTTGAACTGTTTTTATGTGCAGGCCGAAGTCAAGAGAATCCGCGGTTTGGAATATTTCAGATACAACGATGTCAAATTATTGCGTAAATTTTCTTTTGATGGTTTTTTAGCCGAAATAAAATCGGGAAACATATACGTCGACATCGATGCCCGTACGGGTCACAACCACGGCACAAAATTCCGTATGCGACAAAACTGTATTGCCAATTTATACGAAGAGGTAATACGGATAATATAATTTTCCGAAAAAAGGTGAAAAAGATAAACGTCATAACCCTCGGCTGTTCGAAGAACACCGTCGACAGCGAGCACCTGATGGCGCAGCTGGCCGCCGCGGGGTACGAGGTGCGCTTCGACAGCGACCGCACCGACGCCCGCACCGTCGTCATCAACACCTGCGGCTTCATAGGCGATGCCAAGAAGGAGAGTATCGACACCATCCTCGCGGCCGTGGCGGCCAAACAGGTCGGCCGTATCGACCGCCTTTTCGTCATCGGGTGCCTGAGCGAGCGTTATGCCGACGAGCTGCGCGCCGAGATTCCGGAAGTAGATCAATATTTCGGCGTAAAGGATTGGGCCGGCATCGCCGCAGCCCTCGGCGCCGAACACCGCGCGGAGCTCGATACGGAACGACTGCTCACAACGCCGCGCCACTACGCCTACCTCAAGATTTCGGAGGGGTGCAACTGGAAATGCGGATACTGCGCCATACCCCTCATACGCGGCGAGCATGTGTCGGTACCGATGGAGACACTCTTGGAGGAGGCGCGCAGGCTCGCGGCACGGGGCGTGCGCGAGCTGATGGTCATAGCGCAGGACACGACATACTACGGAATAGACCTCTACGGCCGCCGCCGTCTGGCGGAGCTTCTGCGCGAACTCTGCCGCATCGACGGCATCGAATGGATACGCCTCCACTACGCCTACCCCACGGCCTTCCCCGATGACGTGATCGAGGTGATGGCGTCGGAACCCAAGATCTGCAAATACCTCGATATACCCTTCCAACACATATCCGACCGCATGCTCACGGCCATGAAGCGCCGCCACACCAAGGCCGAGGCGATGGCGCTCATCGCGCGGCTGCGCAGCCGTATCCCCGACATAGCGCTGCGCACGACGCTGCTGGTCGGCTACCCCACCGAGAGCGAAGCCGACATGCGGGAGCTGGAGGAGTTCGTGCGCGAGGTGCGTTTCGACCGGCTCGGGGTCTTCGCCTACTCCGAGGAGGAGGGGACATATTCGGCGCGCGAGTTGCACGACGACGTGCCCGAGGAGGAGAAACAGCGGCGTGTCGACCGCATAATGCGCCTTCAGGAGCGGATCTCGCTCGAGAACAACCTCGCCCGCGTGGGACGTACGATGCGAGTCATCGTCGACTCGCGGCAGGGGGACTATTATGTGGCACGCTCGCAGTACGACTCTCCCGAAGTCGATCAGGAGATACTTATCCCCGCCTCGCTGCGGCAGCTGCGCCGCGGACACTTCTACGACGCCCGCATCACCGACGCCGAAGACTATGACCTTTACGGCGAGGTGATCCCCCGCCGCTAAAGATGCGAGATACAGAGAAGTACCGCGCCGAAGCCCGAAACAGTGCCCCGTGCCGTCAAAACGGTCGCGGGGCTACTCTTTTACAGATAACGGCGAACCGTCGCGTTACGTCTCAAAAATAGTTCATACCGCCGCGAAAATTTGTTCCTAACATATTTTTTTACTACCTTTGAATGTCAAAACAGCGTATAGACCGTAGCAGATGGCTTGCAAAAGCATCATAACGCACATCGAAGCACAGGCCGCAAGGATCATCGGGCAGTACGAGAAGCTCGAAGCCGAATATGCGCAGCTGCTTCAACAGCGCGATGCCCTGCGGGCCGAGGCGAGGCAGCGCGAGGAGCTCGTACGTGACCTCAAGGCCGAAGTCGAGCGTCTCCGTCTGGCCGAGAGCCTCAGCGGAAATACGTCGGACAGGACAAAATCGCGTGCACGCATCAACCGATTATTGCGGGAGGTTGACAAGTGCATAGCGTTGCTCACAAAAGTGCAGCAGGGCTGACAAACGGCATGGCAGCGACGGAACAGAAAATACGACTCAGGGTAGCGGGCCGCGTGTACGAGATGAACATCGCACCCGAGAAAGAGGAGGTATACCGTCTGGCCGAAAAGCAGGTCAATGCCAACGTCGGCAAGGTGCAGAAGGCATACGGTGAGAGCGTCTCGGTACAGGATTGTTTGGCAATAACGGCGCTGATGTTCGCCATAGACAACATTGCCATCGCCCGCCAGAACCAGCTCTCGGACGACGACATGAAGGCTCTCGACGAACTCTCGCAGAAACTCGACCGCCACCTGAACCGCATTCCCCGAAACAGGGGGCCCAAACAATAGGCCGCGAAGGGCTGGGCGCACAAAAGGGAGGCAAGGAGCCGGAAGAACCCAAGGAACCAAGTGGCCAAGGGGTCAAGGGGCCGATGGCAAGGAGCAGGGAGAGCAAGGGGACGAGCGGCAGATGGGCCGAGGTCAAGGTGCCGGAAGAACCCAAGGGGCCAAGTGACAGAGGGGCCGAGGAGCAGTGAGAGCAAGGGGCCGAGCGGCAGAGGGGCCGAGGAGCAGGGAGACAGAGAGTCCAAGGGACAGAGAGGCCAAAGAGCAGTGAGAACAAGTGGCCAAAAGGCCACGGGACAGAGAGGCCAAAAGCGAAGAGAAGATAAGTAGAGAGAGACCGAGCCGAAGAGTCCAAACAGGGCAGCAGAACATGCGGCAGGATGAGTCCCACAGGTTCAAGCCGCAGACAAAAAGCGGCCGAAACATTTGCACGGACGCTGCAGACAAGGCAAAGGAACGGCCAAGGACAGGCGCATCCAGCACCTGCACAGATTGCCCCGAAGCTGCCACGAAGAGGAAAAGGGCTGCACCGGATTTGGATGACGACGACAGACAAACGAGATAACGACACACGAGTTCTTTACATATAAAAATCTACCCGCATAGATTCCTTAAAGCTTTGCGAACCTGAACACTTTTTACATTGGGTCAACTCTCGGGTTTTCAAAATCAGGCCTTAACCGGTTACGGCCGGTGTGTCTGCGGACACCGTTGGACGATTGCGAGCTTCCGGAGCCCCACACATTGACTTATCGGCAGATTCGTCAAACAAGTTAAGGATTCTCTATGCGGGTTTTTTATATTTACGCCTGCGGCACACGTGCCTGCGGGCATGCCCCGCATATGCCTCGGCGTGCGGGAAACGGGCGGAGAGCACCGCTGCAAACAAAACAGTGAGACGACAACTACTTAAAATATTAACAACCAACAAACAGTTCTAAACCATCATGGGAACACCGTTAATAATACTCATCACCGCCATCATATCGGCACTCGTCGGCGCAGGCATATACGTCCTGATCGCCACCTACATCACAAAGAATACGATCAAGAAACAGTGCGCCGCCGCCCTCAAGGAGGCCGAGGCCGAGGGTGAGATGATAAAGAAGGAGAAGATACTCCAAGCCAAGGAGAAGTTCATCCAGCTCAAGAGCGAGCACGACCGTCAGGTAAACGAGCGCAACCAGAAGATCGCCCAGAGCGAGCAGCGCGCCAAGCAGATGGAATCTAATCTGGCGGCCCAGCAGCGCGACCTCGAGAACAAGATCAAGGAGAACGACCGCATCAAGGAGCAGGTCCAGAACCAGCTGCAGAGCCTCAACGCCCGCAAGGAGGAGCTGGCGGGTGTCATCCGCGAGCAGAACGCCCGTCTGGAGCAGATCTCGGGCATGAGCGCCGACGACGCCAAGAACATCCTCATCGAGAACATGAAGTCGGAGGCCAAGGCCGAGGCTGCCGCATACGTCAACGAGACCATCGAGGAGGCCAAGCTCACCGCCACCAAGGAGGCCAAACGCATCATCGTAACCTCGATACAGCGCGTGGCGACGGAGACGGCCATCGAGAACGCCGTCACCGTATTCAACATCGACAGCGACGAGGTCAAGGGCCGCATCATCGGCCGCGAGGGCCGCAACATACGTGCGCTGGAGGCAGCAACGGGCATCGAGATCATCGTGGACGACACGCCCGAGGCAATCATCCTCAGCGGCTTCGACCCCGCGCGCCGCGAGATTGCGCGTCTGGCCCTGCACCAGCTCGTGACCGACGGCCGCATACACCCCGCACGTATCGAGGAGGTCGTGGCCAAGGTGAAGAAACAGATCGAGGAGGAGATCGTCGAGGTGGGCAAGCGTACCGCCATAGACCTCGGAATACACGGGCTCCATCCCGAACTGATACGTCTTATCGGCAAGATGAAGTACCGTTCATCGTACGGGCAGAACCTGTTGCAGCACGCCCGCGAAACCGCCAACCTCGCCGGCATCATGGCTTCGGAGCTGGGCCTCAACCCCAAGGCGGCACGCCGCGCCGGCCTTCTGCACGACATAGGCAAGGTCCCCGACGACGAACCCGAACTGCCGCATGCAATAATCGGCATGAAGCTCGCCGAGAAGTACAAGGAAAAGAGCGACATATGCAACGCCATCGGCGCGCACCACGACGAGGTGGAGATGTCGTCGATGATAGCCCCCATCATACAGGTCTGCGACGCCATATCGGGAGCACGCCCGGGAGCGCGCCGCGAAGTGGTCGAGTCGTACATCAAGCGCCTGAAGGAGATGGAGGACATAGCCCTCTCGTACCCGGGCGTGGTGAAGACCTACGCCATACAGGCGGGCCGCGAGCTGCGCGTGATCGTCGGCGCCGACAAACTCTCGGATCAGGAGTCGGAGTCGCTCTCGCACGACATAGCCAAGAAGATTCAGGACGAGATGACCTACCCGGGACAGGTCAAGATCACCGTCATACGCGAGACCCGCGCCGTAAGCTACGCCAAGTAGCCGGCCGGAGGGGTGCGCTACCGCGCCGCCGAACCCGGACAACAGAGCCGCCGCAGCCTTCGGAAGCTGCGGCGGTTTTCACGTGTGACCCGCAAATGCGGGTGCCGCCGTAGTCGGTGAAACCGGCACACGGCTCCAGTAAACCGTGCACGGAACCGCATATCCCGAAATTGACCGACTTTGTAAGCCATTTGACACTTCTGCCGCGAGCACCTGCCGTCGGGTTGTATATATCGGGCGGAATCGGTATATTTGTGATTGCTACAAATCTCGATATGCGTATGAAGAGACTACTCGCTGCAGCCGCCACGGCGGCCCTGCTGGCCACGGCCGCAGGCTGTACAACGTCGGGCGAACTCGCCCGCAACTTCGCCACGCCGCCCGAATCGGTGCAGACGGGCGTATATTGGTACTGGATCTCGGGCAACATATCCAAGGAGGGCGTCGTACGCGACCTGCACGCCATGAAACGCGCCGGCATAAACCGCGCCTTTATCGGCAACATCGGGCAAGACGGGCTTTACACCAACCGCAACGTACTGCTCATGAGCGACGAATGGTGGGACATCCTCCACACCGCACTCAAGACCGCTGCGGACCTCGGCATAGAGATCGGCATCTTCAACTCGCCCGGGTGGAGCCAGTCGGGCGGGCCGTGGGTCAAGCCCGACGAGGCGATGCGTTACCTTGCATCGTCGCAGATCGTCGTCGAGGGACCACGGCATATCGAGACCACGATCGCGGCACCCGCAGCCGACTTCGAGGATGTTCGTACGATAGCATATCCCGCGCCCGAAGGTTACGCCTCGCGTCCCGAAGCCGTCATTACGACCGACTTTGCGGCGCCCGACGCCGCCGCTGTCGCCGACGGCGACACCTCGACGGGCATACAGCTCCCCGCAGGGCGCGCCAACACCGTCACTTTCGACTGCAAGGCCCCCTATACGGCCCGCTCGCTCACGCTCAGGTTCCTGCCGGCGCCCGCAGCATACGGCGCCCGCCTCGAGGCCGAGATCGACGGGGCCTTCGCCACCGTGGCAACGTTCAACGTGGACCGCTCTAACCCCGCGATAAACGTAGGCTTCGACCCTTATGCTCCCGTTACGGTATCGTTCGCCGCCACGACGGCACGCCGGTTCCGCCTTGTGACAGACCCCGCGGGGCAAGCAGGAGGGCTTGCTGAGATAGAACTCTCGGCACAGCCGCGCATAGCCTCGTATGCCGAGAAGACACTCGCCAAGATGTGCCAGACGCCGCTGCCGTACTGGAACCATTACATGTGGCCCGTACAGGCCGAGATCGACGACGCGGCCTGCGCCATAGACCCCGCGGCCGTGCAGGACATATCGGCCTCGATAACGGACGACGGCACCCTCACATGGGATGTCCCCGAGGGTCGCTGGATCGTAATGCGCACGGGCATGGCCCCCACGGGCGTAACGAACAGCCCCGCCACGCCCGAGGCAACGGGCCTCGAAATAGACAAGATGAGCAGCCGCCACGTACGAACGCATTTCGACGCCTTCATCGGCGAGATCCTGCGCCGCATACCGGCCGAAGACCGCAAGACCTTCAAGGTTGTGGTACAGGACAGCTACGAGACGGGCGGGCAGAACTTCACCGACGACTTCATGGAGACATTCGAAAGGGTCTACGGCTATTCGATGCTCCCCTACCTGCCTGCATACTACGGATACGTCGTGGGCGACCAAGACCGCAGCGACCGCTTCCTGTGGGATCTGCGACGCCTCATCGCCGATCAAGTGGCATACCAGTATGTGGCCGGCCTGCGCGACGTGAGCCACGAACACGGGCTCACCACATGGCTCGAATGCTACGGACACTGGGGATTCCCGGGCGAGTTCCTGCAGTACGGCGGGCAGTCGGACGAGATCGCAGGCGAATTCTGGAGCGCCGGCAGCCTCGGCGACATAGAAAACCGCGCCGCCTCATCATGCGGGCATATATATGGCAAGCGTATCATATGGGCAGAATCGAACACCTCGGGCGGCCCCGCATATTCACGCGCCCCCGTCGACATGAAACAGCGCACCGACCGCTTCTTCGCCGAAGGCATAAACGCTACGCTGCTGCACCTCTACATCGAACAGGCCGACACGGCGCGCTATCCGGGCATAAACGCACCCTTCGGCAACGAGTTCGATGCCAACAACACGTGGTTCAGCCAAATGGACCTCTTCACCGACTATCTGAAGCGTTGCAACTACATGCTGCAGCAGGGGCTCAACATCGCCGACGTGGCATACCTCATCGGGGAGGACGCCCCAAAGATGACGGGAGAACAGAGGCCCGCACTGCCCGCAGGCTACCAGTTCGACTACATAAACGCCGAGGTGCTCATGCGCGACGCCAACGTCTGCCACGGCCGTATCACGCTGCCGCACGGCACCTCATACCGCGTGCTCGTCCTGCCGCCAGTCGAGACCATGCGGCCCGAACTGCTGGCAAAGATACAGCGCATGGTCAGCGACGGGGCCATCGTGCTCGGGCAACCGCCGCTCCGCTCGCCCAGTATGCAGAATTACCCTGCGGCCGACACCGAGGTGGAACGCATCTCGCGCGAGATGTGGGGAGGGTGTTTCGACGGCAAGGGTTCGAACGCCTACGGCAAGGGGCGTGTATACAACGGCTGCACGCTCGACGAGGTATTCGCCGAGATCGGCCTTGTGCCCGACTTCCGCACCGAAAGCGGTGCGCCGCTGCTATACAACCACCGCTCGATGATGGGCGCAGAGATATACTTCGTCTCGAACCAGAGCGGCGCGGCCGTAGACGCTGCACCCGAATTCCGTGTCGACCCCGCCCTCGCACCAGAACGGTGGAACCCCGTCGACGGCACGATCGAGCAGCTGCAGCAATTCACGCCCGCAGCCGCCGGCGTAAGCGTCCCGCTCCATCTGGAACCACTCGAGAGCTGCTTCATAGTATTCCGCAAGAAAGGCGCGCCCGCGGCCGAGGCCGACAACAACCCCGCACCTCGGAGCATAGTGGAAATTACCGAGCCGTGGCACGCGGCCTTCGACGGCAGGCTCTCGTCCCCCGCACCCGTGGAGATGGCCGCGCCCGCCGACCTCTCGCAAAGCGCCGACCCCGAAATCCGGTACTTCTCGGGGACGATAACATACACCACGGAGTTCGAGGCCGCGACGGACAACGCCCGCCGTATCCTGCTCGATCTCAGGCGCGTGGAGGCGATGGCAAAGGTATATGTCAACGACCGCTATGCCGGCGGCGCATGGTGCCCGCCATACAAGGTCGACATAACCGGCTGCGTCAAATCGGGCCGCAATACGCTGCGTGTGGAGGTGGTGAACAAGTGGGTGAACCGCATCGTGGGCGACATGCAGCTGCCGCCCGAACAGCGAAAGATCTCGCTTCTGGTAAACCCGTACGACGCCTCGTCGCCCCTGCCGCCGTCGGGCCTCACCGAGAAGGTGAAACTCGAGATATACGAGTGACGCCCGCGTCCGAGGGAGGGGGCAAGGCATGAAGCGCGCCGTGCGCCCGCATAACAAAAGGGATGTCCCCTCTTCGGGACATCCCTTAAAACATGCAAGCGCTGTAAGCCGAGTTCTGTTCCCCTGACGGGGCCTCTATCATTTATCTACGACCGCAGTCACCTGCGGCCTCCAGCAACCTACCCCTCGGCATCGGGCGAGCAACCCTTAATTGCCGATATACATGGTCTTGCAACCCGCAAGGCGTACTGCCGGACGACATTGCTGCCTCCGCGGTGGGCTCTTACCCCGCCTTTTCACCCTTACCGGCCGGCGGCACACGCGGCGCCGCGGCAGGCGGTTGTTTTCTGTTACGCTACTACACCCTCACGGACGTCGAGCCGTTAACTCGTGCGGCGCTCTGCGTTGCTCGGACTTTCCTCCCTCCGCCAAAGCGGACAGCGATAGAGCACGCTTGCATTTTTCGATATTCGTCATCCCGCTTCCGCTCCTCGGTCAGCGGCCTACGGGCTTTATATCCTTTATCCGCAGCTGCGTGGTCACCGTGCCGCGGTAGTGGTTCTCCACGATCTGGTAACATACGTCGATGGCCTTGCCCGAGCGGATCCACTCGTAGTGCGTGGGCTGCTGGAAGGCAATGGTCTGCATCGTCGTGTTGGGTTTCTGCTTCTGCACCAGATCCATACGCAGGTGTTCCATCTCCGCCCCGACCAGACGGGCATCGCCGTGGTTGCTGGCGCCGTAGGTGACGAAGACCGGAGCCGTATTCCCGGGCCCGAAGGGCTGGAAACTGTTCAGCTGGCGGTAGAACGCCGGCGTTATGTCCGAAAAGAGCAGCTCGCTGTCTATATCCACCTGCGGCACGAGGATCTGCGGGTCTATATGCTCCTCAACATAGTCGTTGAAGCGCTTGGTGAAGGCCTCGACATTCTCGGGGCGCATCGTCAGGCCCGCGGCATACATGTGGCCGCCGAAGTTCTCCAGCAGATCGGAACACGACTCCACGGCCTGATAGAGGTCGAAGCCCGGGACCGAACGCGCCGACCCCGTCACGAAGCCGTTGCTCATGGTGAGCACCACCGTCGGGCGGTAGTAGGTCTCGATAAGGCGCGAGGCGACGATGCCCACGATGCCTTTCATCCACTTGGGATTATATATGACCGTACTCTTGAGGTCCTTCATCGCGGGGTGCGACTCGATGTAGTCGTGCGCCTCCTGCGTTACGCTGCGGTCGATGTTCTTGCGGTCCTGATTGTAGGAGTCGATGATACCGCAGAACTCCTGCGCCAGCTTGTCGTTGCCCTCGATGAGCAGGTTCACCGCCGCATGCCCGCCCGACGGCGCGGCATTCTCATCGTGCTCATCCATACGCATGCGCCCTGCGGCGTTTATGCGCGGCCCGATCTTGAAGACGATGTCGTCGATGGTGATGTTGTGCTTGTCCAGACCGCAGATCTTGATTATGGAGTGCAGTCCCGACGAGGGCATGCGGTTTAACCGCTCCAGACCGTAATAGGCCAGAATACGGTTTTCACCGGTAAGGGGTACTATGTCGGAGGCGATGCTCACGACAAGCAGGTCGAGCAGATGCTCCACCTCGGAGAACGGGATGCCGTGCTTCATGGCGTAGGCCTGCACCAGCTTGAACCCTACGCCGCAGCCCGACAGCTCGTCGAACGGATAGCTGCAGTCGGCCCGCTTGGGGTCGAGAACCGCCACCGCCGCCGGAATCTCCTCGGCCGGAAGGTGGTGGTCGCAGATGATGAAATCAACACCCTTCTCTTTCGCATAGACAACCTTCTCCACGGCCTTGATACCGCAATCGAGGGCTATGGTCAACGTCACGCCCTTGCGGGCGGCGAAGTCGATGCCCCTGATCGATATGCCGTAGCCGTCGTTGTAACGGTCGGGAATGTAGAAAACGAGGTTCTTGTGACCTATCTGACGAAGGAATTTGTACACCAGCGCGACGGCCGTGGTGCCGTCCACATCATAGTCGCCGTAAACCATGATCTTCTCATTGTTGGCCACGGCACGCTCGATGCGCTCCACCGCCTTGTCCATATCCTTCATCAGGAACGGGTCGTGCAGGTCGGAGAGCTGGGGATTGAAAAACTTATTCGCCTTTTCTACGGTGTCTATGCCTCTTTGTACAAGTAGGTTGGTGAGCACGGGCGACATGCGAAGGTGGCTCGCAAGACGGGCCACGGCCTCGGGATCGCCATGGGGTCTCACCACCCATCGCTTCTCTACAGGCATAACTTACGTTTTTATTATTTATATATTCTAACATTTAATTTCTCGGCTAAATGACGTACCAGACGTCGTTTCACATCCTCCATATCGGCCTTGCCGCCAGTCTCGCGCTCGAGGCTCGTGACACCGCGGTCGGTAAAACCGCACGGGTTGATATGGTTGAAATACCGCAGATCGGTGCTCACATTGAGCGCCAGACCGTGCATCGTAACGAAGCGCGACGACCGCACCCCTATGGCGCATATCTTGCGCGCACGCGCCCCCTCGGGGTCGATCCATACGCCCGAGGCGCCCGCTATGCGGCCCGCCGCAACACCCCACTCGGCCACAGTCTCCATGACGGCGCCCTCGAGACGGTCGATATAGTCGCGCAGGCCTATGCCCAGACGCTCCAGATCGACTATGGGGTATGCCACGATCTGCCCGGGGCCGTGGAAGGTGACGTCGCCGCCGCGGTCTATGTGGTAGAACTCGGCACCGATCGAACGCAGGTAAGCCTCACCGACCAGCACGTTCGACGCCTTGCCGCTCTTGCCCAGCGTATAGACGGGATCGTGCTCCACCGTCAGCAGCCAGCCGGCCTGCTGCGGGCCCAAAGACAATGCCGCGGTCCGTACGCCGCCGACATCCTCTCCATCGCAGAAGAGGGGCCGCGCGCCTTTCGCCCGCAGCACGGCGTCGAACAACGCCCGCTGCAGGGCCCAGCATTCGCCATAGCCCATACGGCCAAGATCTCGGTACAATACCTCCATACGCACGCTCTCACATACGCCTGCGTACGCCGCCGCACAAGGGCTCCGCCCTCACCGCAGCACTACGCCCGCGCCCTGCGTCTTACGCTCTGCAGAGCGGCATCGGCCAGATACGACGACCGCACCAGCGGCGCGCTCGCACAATAGCCGAAGCCCATCTCCAAGGCCCGGAGCCTGTACCATTCGAATTTCTCGGGAGTGATATACGCCGCAACGGGATAGTGCTCCAGAGATGGCCGAAGGTACTGACCAAGCGTTACAATCTCGACACCCGCATTACGCAGGTCCCGCAAGGTTTGCAATACTTCATCATCGCTCTCGCCAAGTCCGACCATCAGTCCACTCTTCGAGACCGCGCCGCTGCGGGAGATCAACTCCAATGTACGCAGGCTCGTACGGTATTTCGCACGGGAGCGTACAAGCGGCGTGAGTCGCTCGACGGTTTCGATGTTGTGCCCGATGATGTCGGGCTCGGACGCCGCCACGATCTCCACGAGATCGGCCCGTGCGTCCAGATCGGGAATAAGGAGCTCAATTGTTGCGTCGGGATTCTCTTCGCGCACGGCCCTCACCGTCGCGGCCCAATGTGCGGCGCCGCCGTCTGCAAGGTCGTCGCGCGTAACAGAAGTTACGACAACGTGTCGAAGTCCCATAAGTCTCGCGCTCTCGGCTACCTGCCGGGGTTCCGAGGCTTCGGGTGCAAGGGGAATGCCTGTCTTCGTAGCGCAGAATCGGCATCCGCGCGTACAAATGTCACCCAGAATCATGAAGGTCGCCGTTCTGCGCCGCCAGCACTCGGCCTTGTTGGGGCAAAGCCCGCTGCTGCATATCGTGTGCAGGGAGTGCTCCTTGACTATGCGCTCCACCTCGGCGGAGCCGTCGTCGCTGCGCAGGCGTATCTTCAGCCATTCGGGTTTATGCAATACATTCACCTTGTCATAAAACTTCGGCATTTTAAGTTCATTATTTTCCAATTGATGCAAAGATAGCAAAAAAAACAAAACAGCGGAGATTTTTTGAACAAAATCCTTCGGGCATATGATTTTTTCACTATTTTTGTTAGTCGTCCGGCGAGACGCCGGACACTAAACGGCACAACAGATGAAAGATACTCTGAAATTCTACAACGACTTCCCCAAGCAGGGCATAGTATTCGTCGACATCATCCCTTTCCTGCAGGAGAAAGAGACATTCCGCCGCCTCATGACGGAAATAAGCAGCAACCTCCCCGCGCCTACTCGATTCCTGCCGAAACGAAACCTATCTTCAGACAGACGAGTATGCCCTGACCAAAGCC
>CASFQF010000070.1 GCA_949296635.1 uncultured Alistipes sp.
AAAACGGATGATTCTCATATTTTTTAGTAACTTTGCACATTAACACCGTGCACGCTACAAATGTACGAAAATATATAAAACCGCAAAATAGCCATGATTGACAGAATCAACGATCTGTTGAAGCGCGTCGAGGAGTTCCGCCCCAAGGCCGCGGCGGAAGTCGAGGAGTTCCGTATCAGGATCCTCGGCAAGAAAGGCGAACTGAACGCCCTCATGGAGGAGTTCAAGAGCGTCGCACCCGAACGCAAACGCGAAATAGGACAGCGTCTCAACGCCCTCAAAACCGCCGCACAGGAGCGTATAAACACCCTAAAGGCCGCCGTGCTGGAGAACGCCGAGAACAACGCGGCCGCCGTGGGCGACATGACCCGCCCGGGCTCGGCCGACGAGATAGGCACGCGCCACCCCATATCGCTCGTCAAAAACCAGATCGTCGAGATCTTCTCGCGGCTGGGCTACACCGTGGCCGAAGGCCCCGAGATCGAGGACGACTGGCACGTATTCTCGGCCCTGAACTTCCCGCCCGAACACCCCGCACGCGACATGCAGGACACCTTTTTCATCGAGAAGGGCGCTGACATACTCCTGCGTACGCACACCTCGTCGATACAGGTACGCGCCATGGAGCGCAGCAAACCGCCCATCCGCATCGTATGCCCGGGCCGCGTATTCCGAAACGAGGCCATCTCGTACCGCGCACACTGCATATTCCATCAGGTCGAAGGCCTCTATATCGACGAGGGAGTCTCGTTCGCCGACCTCAAGCAGTCGCTCCTCTATTTCGCCAAGGAGATGTTCGGCGAGGAGGTGTCGATACGCCTGCGGCCCTCGTACTTCCCCTTTACCGAACCCTCGGCCGAGATGGACGTCTCGTGCAACCTCTGCGGCGGAAAGGGATGCAACGTATGCAAGGGTACCGGCTGGCTCGAAATCATGGGATGCGGAATGGTCGATCCCAACGTCCTTGAGGCCAACGGCATAGACTCCAAGAAATATTCGGGATTCGCCTTCGGCATGGGTATTGAGCGCATCGCCATGCTCAAGTACGGCGTCAAGGACCTGCGCCTATACTTCGAGAACGACGTGCGTTTCCTGCGCCAATTCGAGAGCGTGCTGTAACAAAACGCCTCCTGCCCACGTTATACCTCCGACGGGCGGCACGCCGCCGGCGGAAAGGGCGGGGGAGTCGTTCCGGCCCGCGCCGCCGCAGAGATCCCAAGGGAGAGAGACCGCACGGGTCAAATGAGAGAGCAAAGAGATGGTGAACAGAGGCGCAACATATCGCAGACTGCTTACGGCAATGGCCGCGATGATAATCGCGGCGGGATTTGCCGCACCGGTGCTGCACCCATACCCTTACGCCGCGGCGGCACGAACCGCCGCAGTCGCGGCCGACACCGCCGGCAACGATGGCGGCAAGGTGCAGAAGATCCAGAAGGAGCGTAACAAAAACCGCACGAAGGCGCCGCGCCGCAGGGACGCAGTGCCGACAGGCCTGCAGACTGAGGTGCAGCAGGCCATAGAGCAAAACCGCGCCGCCGACACGCTGCCGGAGAGTGCCGCCGCGGCGGATACCTCGCTCCGGCGCTTCGACTCGTGGCCCGAGGAGCTGCGGCCCCGCATCGAGATACCCGACTCGCTCCAAGCGGCATACAGATTCACCGACGGACTCAAGCGCGCCGCAATATACGGTGACTCGGCCGGCGCCCGCACCCTCTACGAACAGGCGCTCGCCTCGGATTCCGACTACGCCCCCGCCCTCTACGAGATGGCGTCGCAATACCTCGAAAGCGATCCCGCCCGTGCCATAGAGTATGCCCGCCGTGCCTACGATACCGACACCACAAGCCGCTGGTACACCAGCATATACGCACAGTCGCTCATCGTCTCGGGCGACTACGACCGCGCCCTGCCCGTATTCCGGCGCCTGATACGCATGGATGCCGACAACCCCGACAACTACCGTATTCTGGCCATACTCTACCAGCAGCGGCAGCAGCCCTATTCGGCAATATCGGTGCTCGACTCGGCCGACACGCGGCTCGGCAAGGTGCCATACCTGAGCGCACTCAAGCGCCACCTGCTCGTCGCAACACGCCAATACGACCGCGCCATAGCCGAGGCGCAGGAGGCTGTCGACGCCGCACCTTACGAGCAGAGCAACGTCCTATCCCTCGGGCAGGCATACGCCGCCGCCGGCCGCGACTCCATCGCCCGCGCCACCCTGCGCGAGGCCGTCGCCATGGACTCCACCAACGTCGACGCGCTGGCCGCATACGCCGACTTCAGCTCCGAGCGTGGCAACATGCCGGAGTACATGGCCGCGCTGAAACTCCTCTTCGCAAACGAACAGTTCCCCCTCGAACGCAAGATTTCGCTCTTCCGGCGCCTGACATCCAGCCGCAAGTTCTACGGTGAGAACTACTTCGCCATAGGGGCGCTGGCGTCAACCCTCGCCATAAAGTACCCCGACGACAAGCGCGTGGTCGACCTCTACGGCGACCACCTCATCGCCGGCGGCGACGTCGAGAACGCCCTGCGGCACTTCAAGCTCCACCTTGCCGACCAGCCCCCGCAGATGGACTACTACATGGCCGTCATCGACATCGAGACATACCTCCAGCGGCCCGACTCGGTCGACCGCTACGTGCAGCGCGCCGTCGAGCTCTTCCCCGAAGACCCCGTCCTCTACATACGCAAGGCCAACCGCCTGTACGTCAAGGGCGACTACGACAACGCCGTCGGCGCCTTCGAAGAGGCGCTCAAGTACGCCGGCACGGACTCGCTGCGCGGCGAGCTCTGGGGGTACATAGGCGACACATACCACCAGATCGCGGAGTTTGCCGCCGGGCGCAGCGAACGCCCCGACTCCATCCCCGAGAAGAGCCGCCTCGGCGCCCGCACGGCCGCAAAACGGTGCTACGAGGCATACGAAACGGCTCTGGCGCTCTACCCCGACAACGCCTCGGTGCTCAACAACTACGCATACTACCTCTCGCTGGAGAAACGCGAGCTGGAACGTGCGCTCGAGATGTCGTCGCGGGCCCTCGCGCTCGAGGAGGGCAACGCCACCTTCATCGACACATACGCATGGATACTCTACGAGCTCGGCCGCTACGAGGAGGCGCGTACAAGCATGAGGCAGGCGCTCTCGCTCGACCGCACCGAAAGCCCCGCCCTGCCCCTGCACTACGGCGACATACTGTACGCCCTCGGCGAGAAGTTCATGGCCGAGACCTATTGGCGCAAGGCGCTCGACATGGGGGCCGACAAGGCGCAGGTGGAGGAGCGGCTGGCACGCCTCAAGGAGCCGGAACAACAGCCGCAGCAGCCGGCCGGAAAGGGTAAAAAGGGGCGCGGCAAAGGTACCGAAAAGCAAGAATAAGCCCCGCACCACAGCAGAGAACGCATGAAGAGATCGATCCACATAATACTCTCCGCGGCCGTCGCCGTCATGGCCATGGTGCACACAGCATCGGCACAGACGGCACAGGAGAAACAGCGCATCGAGGCGCAGCGCCGCAAGATCGCCGAACTCGAGGCACAGATCGCACAGGAGGAGAAACGCCTCTCGGGCATCAAGCGCGACAAGTCGACGGCACAGCAGCGCGTGCGCTCCATCACCCGCCAGATCGACTCGCGCAACCAGATCCTCGCCCGCACCGAGAGCGAGATGGGGCTCATCTCACGCAACATCGCCCGCAACGACTCGATCATCGGGGCCACACGCGGCGACCTCGCGACCGAACGCGAACGCTATGCCGAAATGGTGCGCGAGGCGTACCGCAACTACAAGCAGAACAACTATATAACATACCTGCTCGCCTCGCGCGACTTCACCGACGCCGCCCGCCGCATATCGAACATACGGGCCGTGGCGTCGCTGCGCGCCGAACGCATGCGCCGCATCGACTCGCTCGCCGCGGCACTCGAACAGCAGCAGGCCGAGCTGGCGGAGCGCCGCCACACCCTCGACTCGATACAGAGCCGCGCCGAGGCGCAGCGCGCCAAGCTCCAGAACGACGTCACCGCCGCACAGAAGACCATGAACCAGCTCTCCACGCGCGAGAAGGCCGCCCTGCGCGAGAAGATGCAGCGCGAGGAGCAGCTCGACGCCGCCATCGACGAGCTGCGCAAGCTCACAAAAGGCAACAAGGAGGGCGCCTCGTTCTCACGTTCGACCTCGAACCTCAACCTGCCCGTGGACGGCGGCCGCGTACGCGAGTACAAGAAGAACATGGCCGAGATCGTGGCGGCGCGCGGCGCCGCGGTGCGCTCGATATACGAAGGCAAGGTGGTCGAGGTGCGGAGAAACCGTATTTCGGGCAAATTCGACGTTTTCGTGGCACATGGCGAGTACATAACCTCGTACGCCAACCTCGAGAGTACAAGCGTCGAAAAGGGCCAGAAAGTGGCCAGAAACGGCATCCTCGGCGAGGTCGGCTCGTCGGTGAACCTCACGACCATGCAGCCCGAATACAAACTCGTCTTCGGAATATACTCGCCCTCGCCCAAGGAGGTGCTCAACGCCGCCGACTGCTTCAAGAAGAAATAGGGCAGCCACGGCCGCAGACCGCAGCCCAGACGGCGGCCCCCACCGGCAACACGCGAAAAACACGAAAAACTCACTCGAAATATGGTAAGGTATTACAACGACTCGTGCACGTACCGCCTGCCGGACAAACGGCTGACGGCCGAGTGGCTGCACAGCGTCGCCGAACAGGAGGGATACGCGCTGGGCGACGTCTCGTACATATTCTGTTCGGCAGAGCGGCTCCTCGAGATGAACCGCCAATATCTGGGGCACGACTACTTCACCGACGTCATAACCTTCGACTACAGCGACCGCAAGGGGTCGCGCACCATAAGCGGCGACATCTTCATCGACGTGGAGACCGTCGCCGACAACGCCCGCATATACGGCACGACGCGCACCGGCGAGATGCGCCGCGTCGTGGTGCACGGCGTGCTCCACCTATGCGGGCAGAAAGACAAGACGCCCCGCACCGAGCGGCAGATGCACCGCAAGGAGGACAAGTACCTCGCGCAGTTCCCAAAAAAAGAGCAGCGATGACAACCCCGCCGCAAACCATGACACACAACGCCGCGCCGGCGCAGCGCCACGCAGAGGGCGCCGAAGGCCGCGCATGGAACGACTACGACGTGATAGTGGTGGGGGCGGGCCACGCGGGGTGCGAGGCCGCCTCGGCCGCAGCCCGCATGGGATGCCGCACACTGCTGCTCACGATGGACCTCGAGAAGATGGCCGCCATGTCGTGCAACCCCGCCGTCGGCGGCGTCGCAAAGGGCCAGATCGTACGCGAAATAGATGCCTTGGGCGGGCGCATGGGACGCATAACTGACTGTGCCACAATACAATTCCGTATGCTCAACCGCTCGAAGGGCCCCGCCATGTGGAGCCCCCGCGCGCAGTGCGACAAGGCTCTCTACTCGCGTCTGTGGCGCCGCGAGGCGGAGAATACCGAAGGGCTCGACCTCTGGCAGGATGCCGCCGCAGAACTGCGCTTCGACACCTCGGGCCCGCGGCCCCGCGTCACGGGCCTCGTCACACGCATGGGCGTCGAGTTCACCGCCCGCGCCGTCATACTCACCAACGGCACCTTCCTCTCGGGGCTCATGCACTGCGGCGAACACCACGCCGAAGGTGGGCGCGCTGGCGACGCCGCCTCGCACGGCATAACCGAGTCGCTCCGCGCCGCTGGCTTCGAGGCCGGACGCATGAAGACCGGAACCCCCGCCCGCATCGACGGCCGCACCATCGACTTCAGCGCCATCGAACGGCAGGAGGGCGATGCCGAACCGTCGAAATTTTCGTTTTCGCCAGAGATAAGCCCCGTAAAGGAGCAGATGCCGTGTTATCTGGTATATACATCCCCCGAAGTGCACGCCATACTGCGCCGCGGCTTCGACCGCTCGCCCCTCTTCAACGGCACCATCCGCGGCATCGGCCCCCGCTACTGCCCCAGCATAGAGGACAAACTGCGGACTTTCGCCGACAAGGAGCAGCACCAGCTCTTCCTCGAACCCGAAGGGCGCGATACCAACGAATACTATCTGAACGGCTTTTCGTCGTCGCTGCCCCACGAGATACAGATCGAGGCGCTGCACGCCATCCGCGGCCTCGAACACGCCCGCGTCTACCGCCCGGGCTACGCCATCGAGTACGACTACTTCCCGCCCACGCAGCTGCGCCACACCCTCGAGACCAAACCCGTCGACAACCTCTACTTCGCAGGGCAGATAAACGGCACCACGGGCTACGAGGAAGCCGCGGCGCAGGGGCTCATGGCCGGCATAAACGCCGCACGCAAACTTCAGGGACGCGACGGCATAATCCTGCACCGCGACGAGGCCTACATCGGCGTGCTCATAGACGACCTCGTAACAAAAGGCGTCGACGAGCCGTACCGCATGTTCACCTCGCGCGCCGAGTACCGCATACTGCTGCGTCAGGACAACGCCGACCTGCGCCTCACGCCCCTCGGGCACGAATTGGGCCTCGTCGACGAGGCCATGTGGCGGGCCTTCGAGCGGAAGCGCGAAAGCATCGCGGAATTTATGGAGTTCGCCCGCACACAGAGCGTACATGTCGCCGACGTAAGCGCATACATGCTCTCGCGGGGCATCGAGCCTCCGGCACAGGGGACGAAACTATACAACCTGATTGCGCGCAACGAGTTCTCGGCAGGGGAGCTGTCGGGGGTTCTGCCGCGCCTCGGGCGCTTCATCCGCGAGCGCGGCATAGGGCGCGAGGTGATAGAGCAGGCCGAGATACAGATCAAATACCGCGGCTACATCGAGCGCGAGCGGATGCTGGCGGAGAAGCTCCACCGTCTTGAGAATATCGTCATTCCCGACGGCATAGATTTCATGGCGATGCAGGCCCTCACGATAGAGGCGCGGCAGAAGCTCTCGCGCATACGCCCGCAGACGATAGGGCAGGCGTCGAGGATTCCGGGTGTCTCGCCCGCCGACATCAACGTACTGCTCGTAACCTTCGGGCGCTGACCCATCGAACCGTATAAACAAAATCCCGCAACCGACGGATTGCGGGATTTTTTCGCAGCATTTCACTTTTTTTTGCCGGCAAACCTCATCTCTTTTCTGCATGCCAACCAGATCTGCCGCCGTAATGTTCCACGTGGAACAAAACAACCAGCCCGCCGCCCACGGAATCAATAAGCAGGAGATGTTCCACGTGGAACAAAAAAAGCGGCCCGCACCGAAGGCAAAGAAGAGATGGAAACTTCCTTTTCATAAAAAGCTCGCCGCACAGCCGCAAAATACACAAAAAAAATGCCGCCCAAAATCGGCGGCATTCCTGTCATCATGCGGCACCGTTGAAACGACGCGCAAAATAAAACGTTTCAAAAACGGGCGCGAATAACCCGAACAATACGACGGCGCGGAGAATCCTACTCCTCGACGACGGTGGTCCAGCCGTACTTGTCCTCGCAACGGCCGTACTGAATATCCTGCAGTTTGTTGTAGAGGGCGAGGCAGGTCTTGCCGACCTCCTTGCCGTACGTGACGGTCTCGCCGGTGTCGAGGTCGTATACAGACTCGATGGGGGAGATGACGGCTGCCGTACCGCAGGCGCCGGCCTCCTCGAAGGTGCCGAGCTCCTCGACGGGGACAGGACGCTCCTCCACCGTGAGACCCATATCCGCAGCCAGCTGGCGCAGGCTCATGTTTGTGATCGAGGGGAGTATCGAAGGCGACTTCGGCGTCACGTACTTCCCGTCCTTGATGCCGAAGAAGTTGGCGGCGCCGCACTCCTCGATATACTTGTGCTCGCAGGCGTCGAGGTACATGACGTTGGCATAACCCAGATCGTGCGCCTTCTCGCCCGAGAGGATGCTCGAAGCATAGTTGCCGCCCGCCTTGATGTCGCCTGTTCCACGTGGAGCAGCACGGTCCTGCTCACGGTCGACAACGACCTTGATGGTCGTCATGCCGCCCTTGAAGTATGGGCCGACGGGCGAACAGAAGACTATGAACATGGCCTCGTGCGACGCCTTCACACCCAAACCTACCTTCGAACCGAACAGCAGCGGACGCAGGTAGAGCGACGCCCCGGACTCGTAGGGCGGTACATACCCGATGTTGCGCTTCACAACCTCATAGCACGCCGCTGTGAACATCTCCACCGGCGGCACCGGCAGGCAGAGCTTGCGCGCCGACGCCTGCATGCGGCGGGCATTCGCATCCACGCGGAAGATGCGCACCTTGCCGTCCGCACCGCGGAACGCCTTCAGCCCCTCGAAGGCCTCCAACCCGTAGTGCAGGCATGTCGTCGACATGTGCATCCTGATATACTCGTCCTCGGTGACCTCCATGTCACTCCACTTCCCATCCTTGTAACAGTAGCGGACATTTACGTCGGTCTTCATATAGTCGAAGCCCAGCGCATTCCAATCAATCGCTTTCATAATATATTGATTTTCATTGTTTTACTTTACAACAGGCATACCCCGTCAACAGCCCTCCGGCAGCGTCAGCCCACCTGCGAGCCGTCGGCGACCTTCTCCTCGGGCCGCATCATCACAAGGCCGCGCACGGCATCCTCCACCATGAGGATCATGCCCTCGGACCGTATGCCCTTCAACTCGCGCGGCGCGAGGTTCACCAGCACCGGCACCTGACGCCCCACAAGCTCCTCGGGCTTGAAATACTCCGCGATGCCCGAGACAATGGTGCGGCGGTCGATACCCGTATCCACCGTCAGCTTCAACAGCTTCTTGGTCTTGGCAACCTTCTCGGCGGCAACGATGGTCGAGATGCGTATGTCCATGCGGTCGAAGTCGTCGAACGACACCTCGGCCTTCTGCTCCGCAACGTGCGAGGCCGCCTCGGCGGCGGCATTCGCGGCCTTCGCCGCCGCGAGCTTCGCCAGCTGGCGCTCGATGGCCTCGTCCTCGATCTTCTCGAAGAGGAGCTGCGGCTCGCCGATCTCATGCCCCGCGGCTATGACCGACATCGAGCCCAGATCGTCCCACGTAGGCCGCTCGATCGAGAGCATGTGCAGGATCTTCTCCGACGAGAAAGGCATGAAGGGCTCTATGGCCACGGCCACGTTGGCCGTGATCTGCAGCGCTATGTTGAGTATGGTCTCCACACGCGACGGGTCGCTCTTTATGACCTTCCACGGCTCGGTGTCGGCCAGATACTTGTTGCCTATGCGGGCGAAACTCATGGCGTCCTTCAGCGCCTCGCGGAAGCGGAAGTTCTCGATATTGGCCTCCAGCTGCGAGCGGATCCCCCGAAGTTCGGCAATCGTGTCGCGGTCGTATCCGTCCATCTCGCCGCAGGCGGGGACGCGGCCGCCGCAATACTTCTTGGTCAGCACCAGTGCACGGTTGACGAAGTTGCCGAGTACAGCCACCAGCTCGTTGTTGTTGCGCGCTTGGAAGTCGCGCCACGTGAAGTCGTTGTCCTTGGTCTCGGGGGCGTTGGCGCAAAGTACGTAACGAAGCACGTCCTCCTTGCCCGGGAAGTCGTCGAGATACTCGTGAAGCCACACGGCCCAGTTGCGCGAGGTCGAGATCTTGTCGCCCTCGAGGTTAAGGAACTCGTTGGCCGGCACGTTCTCCGGCAGGATATAGCCGCCGTGCGCCTTCAGCATCGAGGGGAAAACGATGCAGTGGAAGACGATGTTGTCCTTGCCGATGAAGTGCACCATCTTGGTATCCTCGCTCTTCCAATACTTCTCCCAGTCGGGCGTGAGGTCCTTCGTCGCCGAGATATACCCGATCGGGGCGTCGAACCACACATAGAGCACCTTGCCCTCGGCACCCTCCACGGGTACGGGGATGCCCCAATCGAGGTCGCGGCTCACGGCGCGCGGCTGCAGTCCCAGATCGAGCCAGCTCTTGCACTGGCCGTAGACGTTGCTCTTCCACTCCTTGTGTCCATCGAGGATCCACTCCCGCAGGAATCCCTCGTAGCGGTCCAGCGGCAGGTACCAGTGCTTCGTCTCGCGCTTGACGGGCACCGAGCCCGACACGGCGCTGTGGGGGTTGATCAGCTCGTCGGGCGAGAGCGTCGAGCCGCACTGCTCGCACTGGTCGCCGTAGGCGCGCTCGTTGCCGCAGCGGGGGCATGTGCCCACGATATAGCGGTCGGCAAGGAACGTCTGCGCCTCCTCGTCGTAATACTGCATCGAGGTGCGCTCGATGAACTTGCCCTCGTCGTAGAGCTTGCGGAAGAATTCCGACGCCGTCCTGTAGTGCGTCGGCGACGAGGTGCGCGAATATATGTCGAACGAGATGCCCAGACGGCGGAACGACTCCTTTATTATCTCGTGGTAGCGGTCGACCACCGCCTGCGGCGATACGCCCTCCTTGCGCGCCTTGATGGTGATGGGCACGCCGTGCTCGTCGCTGCCGCAGACCGAGATCACGTCGCGGCCGCGAAGCCGCAGGTAGCGGGTGTATATGTCCGACGGCACGTAGACGCCGGCCAAGTGCCCGATATGTACGGGGCCGTTGGCATAGGGCAGCGCCGAAGTGATGAGATAGCGTTTGA
>CASFQF010000071.1 GCA_949296635.1 uncultured Alistipes sp.
CTTGCTGCGGTGCGCGCGGTTGTAGAGCCACGGGTCGCGTACGTCGAGCACCACCTTGTAGAACTTGTATAAGTCACGCGGGCCTACCTGCGGCGGCAACTTGTGTGCCGACACCCACCGCCCGTAGCTGTAGTAGTAGAACAGGGCGCGGTTCACATCGTAGTAGATGTTGAAGTCGGGGAAGTAGTAGTACGGTGCACAGGCGTACCCTGCGGGGCCCCACGGCGGCTGTGCCGATATGTTTACCGCGGCGCCTACGGTTATGCCCTCGCGCGAACCCTGCATCATGACGCTGCACGATGCGAGGCATGCGGCTGTTGCAAGTATTGCCAAGATCCGTTTCATAGCAGTACGGTTTTCCGGTTATCCTCGGTTGCGGAGGCGTTCGCCTGCGGCCTTTTGCCGCCTGTGCTGTCGGTGATCCGGCCTCCCGTGTACAAACATACGAAAAATAGCCGTAATAACCTCATAAAATCGGTGTTATCGGCAGTACGGCATCCCGCCGCACTCTTATTCGCCTATGATCCATTTGCTGCCCGGTACGAGCGATACGATTTTTGCCGTGACGAAGCAGCTGGCAAAGGTCGCGGCGGCGATGGCCGGTATTGCGGCAACGGTGGGCAGCGCCAGCGCACCCTTGAATATCCCGACCCAAAATCCGAGCCAGAAAATATGCATCAGGTAGACGCCGTAGCTGAGTTTCGACATCGTGGTGATAACCTTGGGGGCTCTCTTGCGTTCGATGCAGGTGAAGAGCAGGAAGGTGCCCACGGTAAGTGCCACGCAGTTGATGGTGCACATGGCCCAGCCGATCTCTATGACGGGTGTCTCGTGCGTGACGCCCGGCACGGCCTGCACGTAGAACGAGAGTATTGTGGCGGCGGCGCCTGCCGTCATCAGTATCAAACCCGTAGCGAAACGGCGGCGCCGGCCCCATGCAAGGTGCTTGCGTATGTAGTGTGCTATTACGGACTATCCGAGGTATCCCGAGAAGTACCACAGCATGTGGTATTCGTTCCAGAAGCACTCGCCCCACAGCTCGCCGCACCAGCGGTGCAGGTATGGCATGCATGTCGAGATGAGGAAGAGGATGATGAAGAAGCGTTCCTCGCGGGCCGTGGCGCGTTCGAGCCACGGCGAGATTACGGGGATGAAGAGGTAGATGCTTATGAGCGGGTACATGAACCACAGGTGCCCTGCGAGCGTGGGGAAGTTGAGCGGCAGGCGCCTCAGGTCGTGCGCCGCCGTGGCGCCGTCGATCTGTCCCCAGAGCATGGGCAGGGTGCTGTATAGTATCATGAAGACTATGAACGGCGGCAGTATGCGCGTAAAGCGGCGGCGGTAGAACTGCCACGAGGTCTGTGCGGCGGGCATGGGCATGAGCAGGTAGGCCGAGACTATGATGAACAGCGGCACCGACATGCGCGAGAAGCCGTCGTAGAGCGATACCCACAGGCGGTCTGTCTCGTTTGCCAGAAACGATTGCGGCCCCGCCATGTCGGTCGAGCCGGCCGCGCCGTAGAAGTTCTCGCTGGCGTGTACCAGCATCACGAGAAAGCAGGCGAATATTCGCAGGTAGTCCAGAAATACGATTCTCTGTTGTGGGTTTCTCGGGTTCATATCCATTGTCCGGAAGGTGTTTGCAGTTTATACCGTTCTTTTTGTGGCGTTAACGACGTTCGAACTCCACGATCAGGGCCTGCCGCGCCCCGACACGGGTCGTGTCGCTCAGCTCGACGGCCTCGCCCGTCATCACGTTGCGGCCGTTGCGCAGGCTCTGCGTGATCTCGGCATAGCGGCTCCACTCTATGGGCTTGGCGCCGCGCGTGTTGTTTATGAAGACGAAGACGGCATCCGTGTCGTCATAGCGTAAATAGGCGTATGTGTTGCCGCGGGGTGCGAAATGGAGCGTACGGCCCGAGTGTATTACCTTCTTGCCCTTGCGCCACTCGAAGAGGCGGCGCGTATAGTCGAACAGTTCCTGTTGTACCGAGTCGCGCTGTGTGGGGTCGAAGAGCGATACCTCGTCTTCGGCCCAGCCGCCCGGGAAGTCCACGCGCAGGCCGCCGTGGCCCTGCGATAGGTCCTTCGAGGTGAACATCATCTCGTCGCCGGCGAATATCTGCGGTATGCCGCGCAGCGTTGCCAGCAGAGCCATCGAGAGCTTCATGCGGTCGGGGCTGCGGCGCACGACGTCGCCTATGCGGTCGGTGTCGTGGTTGGCCGTGAAGATCATCATGTGCGAGAGGTCGTGGTATACGAAGTCGTTGGAGAGGGTCTCGTATATGCGCGACATGCCGCGTCCCGCACGCAGCGAGTCGCTCGACAGCGCCTCGCAGATGGCGTCCCGCAGCGGGAAGTCCATGATCGAGGGCAGGTGCGAGTCGAAGCCGTCGCGGTTCGCGTTGCCGCCCTGCCAGTATGCGAGCTGCGGTATGTTGCCCGTCCAGCATTCGCCCACGATGTTTATGCCGGGGTACTCCTCGCGCACGGCGCGGCACCACTCGCTCATGGGGCCCTTCTCGTTGTAGGGGTATGTGTCCACGCGCAGGCCGTCGAGGTCGGCGTACTCGATCCACCACACGGCCCACTGCTTGAAATATTGCAGCAGGTAGGGGTTGTCGAGGTTCATGTCGGGCATCGACGTGTCGAACCACCCGCTCTCCTGTATCTCGAGGTCGGCGCGCGCGGCGTTGGGGTCCATGTTCGTCGAGAAGAGGTTGTTCGTGCGCGTGTATTCGGGGAAGCGGTGTACCCAGTCCTCGAAGGGCATGTCGCGCATCCACCAGTGGGCGCTGCCGCAGTGGTTTGTTACGATGTCCATTATCACCTTGAGGCCGCGGCTGTGGCTCTCGGCCACGAAGGTGCGGTAGAGCTCGTTCGTGCCGAAGCGCGGGTCGATATGGTAGTAGTCGGCGCAGGCATAGCCGTGATACGACCCGTGGGGCTCGTTGTCGAGCAGCAGCGGGGTGCTCCATACGGCTGTGGCACCTGTCGAGGCTATGTAGTCGAGGTGGTCGATCATGCCCTGTATGTCGCCGCCGTGACGCGAGAAGAATCCTGTGCGGTCGGGTTTCTCGCGCGTGTCGTCCGTGGCGTCGTTCGTGGGGTCGCCGTTGGCGAAGCGGTCGGGCATGAGCAGGTAGATCATGTCGGCCGTAGTGAAACTCTTGCGCTCGGCCGAGGCGTCACGACGCTTCTCCAGACGGTAGGGGAGCGAGAAGCGCTCCTCGCCGCGCGTGAACTCTATCATATACTCTCCCGCCGCGGCGTCGGGGGCGATGTCGATGTCGATAAAGAGAAAGTCGGGATTGTCGGCCTTATGCGTCGCTGTGACCTTCACGCCGCGCGTACCGCGCGCCATGGCCACGTCGCACGACGATATATCCTTGCCCTGCACCATCAGCTGCAGGGGTGTGCGCATTCCCACCCACCATGACAGCGGTTCTGCGCGGACGATACGGTCACCCGCCGCTTCGGCGGCGACATTCTCACGGGCTGTGTTGCAGGCGGTGATGCTCATGGCGGTAAGGATAATTGTTGCAAGCAGTGTACGTTTCTTCATATGTGGTGTGTTTTGTTCCGCAGGAACGGATACGGACGGCAACGGCGCCGTATATACGCTGCGCTGTCGTCGTCCGTTGTCGTCCGGGGCGGTCTTGCCGCGGCTTCATTCAACGTCCGGCGGGGCTCTATGCTTTCGAGCCCTTGGTGCCGCCGCCGAGCGAGTAGTTGAAAATGTTCTCCTTGTAGCTGGTGATCTTGAACGACGCCTCGCGGCTGCGGCGCAGCGCTATGTCCACAAGCCGGTCGATAAGGCGGTCGAACGATACTCCCGACGCCTCCCACAGGTAGAACGACAGCGACCCCGGGATCGTGTTGATCTCGTTGACATATACCTTGCCCGTGGCTTCGTCTATCATGAAGTCGATTCGGGCCACGCCGTCGCACCCGAGAGCCTTGAATGTCTCCACGGCAGTGGCGCGTATCAGGTCGGTGGTCTGCTGCGGCAGCCGCGCCGGTATTTCGCGCACGGTCGAGCGCATGCCCTGCGACTTGGTGCCGCCGCGTTTTGCGCCGCCCTTGCCGCCGCCGAGGTATTTGTCCTGATAGCTGAGGATCTCGCCGCTGCGTACGGGGGCCTCGCATACCGATGCCTCGCATTCATAGTAGTCGCCCAGCACCGAGCAGTTGATCTCGCGAAGCTGCTCGACGAGGTGTTCGACGATGATACGCTTCGAGTATGCGGCGGCGTTCTCTATGGCCTCGATGAGGTGCTCACGGTCGTGTACGGCCTCGATGCCGACGCTCGAACCCGAATCGGCGGGCTTGACTATGACTGGGTAGTCGAGTTTGCCCTCCACGCTGTCGATTACCTGCTGCTGGCGGTCGTACCACTCCTTGTCTGTGAGCCATACGTAGTCGACAACGGGGATGCCGCTCTGTGCGAGGATCATCTTCATGGTGATCTTGTCCATGCCGTTGGCCGAGGCGAGGACGTTGCAGCCGGCATATGGTACACCCGTCATCTCGAAAGCGCCCTGCACCGAGCCGTCCTCGCAGTTGGTGCCGTGCAGCGCCGGCAGGATGACGTCTATCTCTGCCGCCACATCGCTGCAGAAGGGCTTGCGGCGCACCTTGTAGAGGCGGTTGTCGCCGTATACGGGACGCATGTATACCTCCTCGCATGAGGCGAAGAGCTGGTCCATGTGCTTGTAGTTCTCGCTGTGCCGCAGCGCCTCGCCCGTATACCATCGGCCCTGCTTGGAGATGTATATGGGCGTTACGTCGTACTTGTCGGTGTCGACGGCCTCCATGGCCTGTATGGCCGTGATGACCGATATTTCGTTCTCGACCGAGCGGCCGCCGAAGACGACGCCGATATTGGTTTTTCCGTTCTTGTTCATATCTTATCTGTTTTCGGCACACCTTGCGGCGGCCGGTCGGTTCGTTGTGTGTGGCTGTTTCCCGTTGTCGCTGCCGTCGCTGCTAACGGAACGAATCGGGAAGGTCGTTCTCGTATAGTATGACGTCGCCCTGTGTGAGCGTACGGTTCAGGAACGCCGAGGCTTCGGTGAACGATGCCGTCTGGTGTATGCACTCGGCGGGGAATCCCGCTTCGGTAAGGCCTTGGGTTATGGCCTCGCGGTTGGTGAGGTTTACAACCACGGCCACGTCGCACGCCTTGGCCATGTCGCGGCCGAACTGCCGGTTGAGTTCCGCCTGACGCTCGCCCAGCTCGACGAAGCCCGGGGTGACGATGATGCGGCGCCCGCCCACGTCGACGGCGAAGTCGCGCAGCACTTCGAGTGCCATCCTTGCGCCTGCGGGGTTCGAGTTGTAGGCGTCGTCGATGACCGTGATGCCGCCCGAGGCGCGGTTGATGCTCAAGCGGTGCTCGATCTGTTCTATGCGGCGCATGGCGCGCTTCTGCAGCGCCTCATCCACACCCAGACGGTCGGCTACGGCGATCGCCGCCAGCAGGTTGAGTATGTTGCCGCGCCCTGCCAGCTGTGTGGCGTATCCCGTGCGCAGGGTCCCGTGTGCGGCGACCGAAAAGTCGGTCAGTTTCGCCGTGTAGTTTATGTCTACGGCGCGGTAGTCGGCCGCTTCATTGTGTACGGCGTATGTCACGATGCGGCTGTCGCGCGGGGCATCGCTCGATGCTATGGGTTCCGAGTCGAGGTTCACCACGCCCATACCCTCATCGGGCAGCGCGTCGAGGAGTTCGAACTTCGTGTGCAGGATATTCTCCACCGTGTGGAACGTTTCGAGGTGCATTTCGCCAACGGCTGTGACGATACCGATCGTGGGGTGTACAAGGTCGCATATCTCGCGTATGTCCCCCGGCTGCTTGGCCCCCATCTCGACGATGAAGATGTCGTGGTAGGGTTTGAGCTGCTCGCGCACCGTGCGCACGACGCCGAGCGTGGTGTTGTAGTTGCCCGGTGTCATCAGCACGTTGTATTTCTCGGAGAGTATGCGGTAGAGGTAGTTTTTTGTCGAGGTCTTGCCGAAGCTGCCCGTGACGCCTATGACCGTAAGGCGGGGCATCGAGGCGAGCATCTGCTGCGCCTCGCGGTAGTAGCGGCGTACGATATACTTTTCGATGGGCTTGTTTATCACATCCGCGGCGAGCATGAGCACGGGCAGTGCCAGCAGTCCCAGCGCTACGGCCGGCATGAAGTGGGGGATGTAAAGGAACGACAGGATGATTGCCGCGAGTGTCAATATCCCCGCCGTGATGAAGAGCCGTATGACGCGCATGGTGTAGACGAGCGGCTTCTTGTATTTGACCTTCAGCTCCTGCCATGCCAGATAGAGCATGATTATCATGGCCATGCCGACGACGTTGTCCGTCAGTATCCAGCAGGCGACGGCCAAAGCGGCGATCGTGGCGGCCCACTGCGGCTTGTACGACTTGAGCAGCCAGCGGCGGTAGCGCGAGAAACGGTATGAGTTCTGCTGGTACATCATGATGTCGTATCGCAGCATGGCGAACCACAGCGTGGCGTAGGCCGCCAGAAATATCAGTACGAGGATCTTGTTCATTGTCTACTCGGTTTTATCGGTTTCATCTCCGGCGGGGGAGCCGTCCGTATCTTTGTCTGCGAGAAAACTCTCCGCCACACGCAGGAAGAGATCCGTATTGTCGAGCCACGAGAAGTGGCTGCCGCCCCTTACGGTGACAATGCCGGCATCGGGAATGAGGCTCTCCATGCGCTTGGCGTCAGCCAGAGGCGTGGCGGTGTCGCGCTCGCCCCAGAAGAGGAGCGTCGGTGCCGCGATCCGCGGCATCACGTGGCACAGGTCCTCGTTGACGCATTTCGACAGTATGGCGCGCATCATGGGCGTGGCGTTGTTGTAGTCCGATGACCCTGTCTTGGCACGATAGCGGTCGATCATGCGCTGGGCCCGCGGGCGTCCTATGGCTATGGGGAGCACGCGCTTGGCTATCTTGTAGGAATACACCTTCCAATAGTAGCGGGCCGAGCGGCGCGGTTTGACACCTGCGGCGTCGACGAGTATCACCTTCTCCACCTCGTTGCGCGAGGCGTAGAGTATGGCCACGCGGCCGCCGAAAGAGTGGCCTATGAGGATGGGGCGCTCGATGCCGTTCTCGCGGGCGAAGGCCTCCACCGAGCGGGTATATTGCTCGACACCCCACACCTCGCGCGGCTCCTCGCTGCGGCCGAAACCCGCGAAGTCGAAGGTATAGACGCGGAAGCGTGCTGTGAAAAACGCCCGTACGCTGTCGAATATGGTGCCGTCGCACCCCCAGCCGTGAAGCAGGAAGAGCGGTTTTCCCGAACCCTCCTCGGTGCAGTGGAGGCGTAAGCCTCCGTATGTGTAATCTCTGTCCATGGTTTTGATAGACAAATGTACATATTTTTTTGCATATGCGTTCGACGTACGGCTCCATTTACCCGCCTCGGCGGGAAAAAACCTCCTCCGCAAGACAAAAAATAGTCCGTCACGAAAGGACGGACTATTTTTTACCGAACCATGTGGTCTACTGTTGTTTGTTCATCACCTCGTTCTGGCGGTTGATACTTTCGATATGGATTGCTTCGAGCACCGTACGCACGAATTCCTCGCTCAAGCCCATACCGCGCGTGAGCGAGAGCATTCGGCGGCATATATCCTCCCAACGGTTGCTCTGCAGGATGGCGACATTGTTGGCCTTCTTTATGCGGCCGATCTTCTCGCTGGTCTTCATGCGCTGGCTCAGGAGCTCGAACAGTTCGGCGTCGATCTGGTCGATCTGCTGGCGGCAGAGGTTCAGCTCGCTCGTGTATTCGGGGTCCGTAGCCGTTTTGGCGCGCCACATGACGTTGTCTATCATGGTGATGCAGTCCTGCGGCGTAAGCTGCTGCGAAGCGTCGCTCCATGCCTTGTCAGGGTCGATGTGGCTCTCGATGATGAGGCCGTCGTAGCAGAGGTCGGCTGCCTGCTGCGAGATGCCGTAGAGCAGGGGCCGGCAGCCGCATATGTGCGACGGGTCGCATATCATCATCATCTCGGGGAAGCGGCTGCGCATCTCGAAGATCATGTGCCACATGGGCGGGTTGCGGTATTTGCTGCGGCCGAAGTACGAGAACCCGCGGTGTATGAGTCCTATGTTCTCGGCGGGCACGCCCTCCTTGATGAGGCGGTTCACGGCGCCGGCCCAGAGGTTGATGTCGGGCACCATAGGGTTCTTTATCAGCACTACGGCCTCCTTGTTGCCGCGCAGGCTTTCGGCTATCTCCTGTACGGCGAAGGGCGACACCGTCGTGCGTGCACCTATCCACAGCACGTCGACACCGTGGCGCAGGGCACACTCCACATGCGCATGGTTGGCCACCTCGACGGCGATGGGCATCCCCGTTTCGGCCTTCACCTCGTTGAGCCATTCGAGCCCGGGCTCGCCTATGCCTTCGAAGGTGCCGGGCTGCGTGCGGGGTTTCCACACGCCGGCGCGTATTACGTCAACACGACCCGAACGGGCCAGCTGCAAGGCTGTCTCGACGGTCTGCTCGCGGGTCTCGGCGCTGCACGGCCCCGCTATGATGAGGGGCCGCTTGGCCCCGAGTACGAATTTTCCCATTTGAATGTGTTTTGGGGGGTTATTCAAGGATGTCCCTTATCTTGTTGGCCCGATGCATGGACTCGAGGAGTCCGTCGCGGTCGTCGCGCTCGATCATGCGCCGCAGTATCTGCAGCTGGTGTATGTGCTCGCGCAATACGTCCAGCACGTTGTACTTGTTGCCCAGAAATATCGGGGCCCACGTCTGCGGCAGGCTCTTGGCAAGGCGCACGGTGCTTTCGAAACCGCCGCCCGCAAGATCGAATATGTGCTCCTCCTCACGCTCCTTCTCCAGCACCGTGAGCGCCAGTGCGAAGGATGTGATGTGCGAGATGTGCGACACATATGCGCAGTGCGTGTCCTGTTCCTCGGCCGACATGTAGCGTATGGGCATGCCCAGCGTGCGGTAGATCGTCTCCACCGCGCTTGCGGCATCGTCGTCCGAACGTTCGCGCTCGCATATGACCACGGTACGTCCCGCGAATCCGCCGTGTACGGCGGCGTCGGGACCGCTGTTCTCGGTACCCCACATGGGGTGCGTGGCAACCAGCCGCCCGCGGTTGGGGTGCATCATGGTCAGTTCGCACAGCTCCTGCTTTATGGAGCCCATGTCCATGACTATTTGGTCGCGGCGTATGCGGTTGAGGATCTTGGCGGCCATCGTGGGGATGGTGTCTACGGGCGTGGCGAGCACTATCAGGTCGCTCTGCCCGAGAGCCGTATCCATGTCGACGATTTCGTCGACCAGCCCGAGCTCGAGGGCGCGCCGAGCGCCCGCTTCCGAGCGCTCGATGCCCATGACATGGTCGCTCAACCCCTTGTCCTTAAGGCTCAGGGCGAACGATCCTCCGATAAGGCCCAATCCTATTACGGTGGTCTTCATCGCTTGTGCGGGTTATCTCTTCAGGCGCGTCTTTACACGCTGTGCGGCTTCGGCCAGACGCTCCTCGGGCATGCACAGCGAAATGCGGATGAAGCGGGTGCCCTCGCTGCCGAAGATGCCTCCCGGCGTAGCGAAGACGTCGCATTCGTCGAGGACCTTGTCCGAGAAGGCGAAGCAGTCGCCCTCGAACCACTCGGGCAGGGCTGCCCAGATGAAGAGGCCGGCCTGTCCCTTCTGGTACGTACATCCCAGCGCGTCGAGCAGCTCGTAGCCCTTTGCCTCGCGGGCGTAGTAGGTCTTGTTGAGTTCCGTAAACCACTCCTCACCCAGCGAGAGGGCCTCGGCTGCGGCGGCCTGTACGGGGAAGAACATACCCGAGTCCATGTTGCTCTTGAAGCGCAGGATATCGCTCAGCCACTCGGCACGGCCTACGACCACGCCCACACGCCAGCCGGCCATGCTGTGGCCCTTGCTGGTAGAGTTCATCTCGAGGGCCACGTCCCATGCTCCCGGGATCGAGAGGATGCTCAGGCGCAGGTTGTTGCGCACGAAACTGTAGGGGTTGTCGTGTACGAGCAGTATGTTGTGGCGGCCGGCGAAGTCGACGAGTTTCTCGAAGAGCTCCTTTGTGGGGTGCGTTCCCGTCGGCATGTTGGGATAGTTGACGAACATGAGCTTCACGCGGCTCAGGTCCTGCTTCTCCATCTCCTCGAAGTCGGGGTAGAAGCCGTTCTCGGCCTTGAGTTTGTACTCGAGGACCTCGCCTCCCGAGAGGGTGACGGCGGCGCGGTAGGTGGGGTAGCCCGGGTTGGGCACCAGAACCTGATCGCCCTCGTTGAGGAACGCCATGCATATGTGCATGATGCCCTCCTTCGATCCCAGCAGGGGCAGCACCTCGTTCTTGGGGTTGAGTTTCACGCCGTACCACTTCTCATACCAGTCGGCGTAGGCCTGACGCAGCAGGTCGCTGCCGTTGTAAGGCTGGTATGCGTGTACGTCGGGACGCTGCGCCTCCTTGCCCAGACGGTCGATGACGCTCTTGTGGGGCGGCATGTCGGGGCTGCCGATGCCGAGG
>CASFQF010000072.1 GCA_949296635.1 uncultured Alistipes sp.
CGATGCCGTCGCGCCCCACGGCCCAGAAGGGGCCGCCGCCCGGCTCGCCCTCGTTGCGCACCATGCCGCACACGCGCATCGGACGGTCGAGGATGCGCTTGAGCATAGCCGAATCGTAATTCCCGGGCAGCTTCACGCACAGGCGCCGCTCGATGAAGTCGGCAATGGGAGTCAGATCTGCGCCCCCGACCTCCAGCGCCTGAAGGTAGTCGAACGCCTGCGCCTGAAGCATGAGCAGCACGCCCGCCAGCGCCTTCTTGTATGTCACCGTATCGCCGCGGCGGGCATCCGTGGTGACGTTGTCGATATTCTTGACGAAGATTATGTCGGCATCTATGTCGTTCAGGTTCTCGATCAGGGCGCCGTGCCCCGCAGGACGGAAGAGCAGACCGCCGCTGTCGGTACGGAACGGGGTGTTGTCGGGGTTCACGGCTATGGTGTCGGTCGAGGGCTTCTGCACCGAGAACGACACGTCGTACTTGACTCCGAAGCGCTCCTCGTAATAGGGTTGCGTCGCCCCCAGCACATCCCAGAAACCTCCCATATGTTCGGCCGAGACGGTAAAGTGTATATGCACCTCGTCACCCGTACGGGCATACATGGCTCCTTCGACCAGATGCTCCTCGACAGCCTTGCGGCAGCCGTCGGCGTAGGCATGGAACGTCACAAGCCCCTTGGGTTTGTGTCCGTACGCCAGCCCCGTATCTATGATCGAGGCGATGACCTCACGCTCGGACGCCCCTTTCGGCAGCACGTCCTGCAACTCCTCGTAAAAGGCGAAACGCGGCAGGTTCTCTAGAACCGTATCTACGCCCTTGCCGCGGCGCCCTTCGTTCACGAACTCGAACAACTCCTTGAACATGCGCGTCGCCGCACCCGACGCGGGGACGAACTTGACCACGCGCAGGGCATCGGCCGCAGTCTCGTAGCGCGCCATTGCACGGTGTATCTCATCCTCGTCGAGCACCCGCACGCCGTCTCCCGCCGACGCGGCCCGCACGATCTTCAGGTATGGGAAGCCGTTGCGGAAATTCTCTATCTGGCGCTCCACCGCCTGCAGCGTAAGGCCGTGTTTCTCAATCTGCGATAAGTCTTCTTTGCTGAACATACTCATATCTCTCTCTTTAATCTGTCGAACCCAAAACTGTTCAAATTTACGAAAATATTTCTAACTTTGTCGAAAATGCGGATATTAATACATGCCGCCTTCGGAAAAAAGCAAAGTCGTACGACTCATGAAAAAACTACTCCTCGCCATTCCCGCCCTGCTGTTCGCCGCAATGTGCGGGGCCTCGCCGCTGTGGATGCGCTACCCCGCAATCTCGCCCGACGGACAACATATCGCCTTCACGTACAAAGGCGACATATACGTGGCCGACGCCGCGGGCGGCACGGCCCGGCGCCTCACGGCCGAGAGCGGCTACAACTACGCACCCGTATGGTCGCCCGACTCGAAACGGATAGCCTACGCCGGGGACCGCTACGGCAACTTCGACATATTCCTCATCGATGCCGGCGGCGGCTCGCCCGTACGCCTTACAACGCACTCGGCATCCGAGGAACCATATGCATTCACACCTGACGGGCAACAGATATATTTCGGTGCGCACATATGGGATCCCGCTACGAGCGCGCTTTTCCCCACGGGGTCGATGACCGAGCTCTACGCCGTCGCCGTGACGGGCGGCCGCCCCGTGCAGGTGCTCGCCACACCCGCCGAGGCCGTATCGTTCGCACCAGACGGAGAGTCGTTCCTCTATCAGGACCGCAAGGGCGGCGAAAACATCTGGCGCAAACACCACACCTCGTCCATTACGCGCGACATCTGGTATTATGACGCCGCGACGGGACGCCACACCAACCTCACGGCCCGCGACGGCGAGGACCGCAACCCCCGCTACTCGAAGGACGGCAAGACGGTATACATGCTGAGCGAGCGCGGCGGCACGTTCAACGTATGGTCGTTCCCTGCGGACGACCCGGCAGCCGCAAAACAGGTCACCGACTTCAAGACCCACCCCGTGCGGTTCCTCACGGTGGCCGACAACGGCACCCTCTGCTACGGCTATAACGGGCAGATATACACGCAGGCAGCCGGCGGGCGCCCGCAGAAGCTCGAGGTAGAGATAATATCGACGGATCCGACCGACAAGACCACACGCATAGGTGTCGGCGGCGGCCACAGCGCCGCCGTATCGCCCGACGGCAAGCAGGTGGCATTCGTTTCGCGCGGCGACATCTTCGTCACCTCGGCCGACTACACCACCACCAAGCGGATAACCTCGACGCCGCAGTCGGAGGCCGACCCCGACTTCGCCCCCGACAACCGCTCGATGGTCTACGCCTCGGAGCGCGACGGCTACTGGCGCATATACACGGCACGCATAGCCCGCGACGAGGATCCCAACTTCCCCAACGCCACGCTCATCGACGAGCAGCCCCTCTTCAAGGACGACGGTATCGAGCGTACCTGTCCCAAGTACTCGCCCGACGGCAAGCGCGTGGCATACTTCGAGGGGCGCAGCCGCCTCATGGTGAAAGACCTCGCCTCGGGCAAGGTGCATCAGGTCACCGACGGCAGCTGCCAATACTCCACCGACGGCAATATCGACTACTCGTGGTCGCCCGACGGGCGGTGGTTCGCCATAAACTACATAGGCAACCGCCACGACCCCTATTCGGACATCGGGCTGGTGAGCGCCGAGGGCGGCCAGATCACGAACCTCACCAATACGGGTTACTTCGACTCGTCGCCGCAGTGGGTTCTCGACGGCAACGCCATACTCTTCGAGTCGGACCGCTACGGCATGCGCAGCCACGCATCGTGGGGTTCGCTTTCGGACGTGATGGTGGTATTCCTCAACCGCAAGGCATACGAGATATACCGCATGAGCAAGGAGGAGTACGAAATATACCAAGATGCCGAGAAACGCGCCGAGGAGGAGAAGAAGAAAGCCGAGGCCGAGAACAAGGGGAACGACAAGGATAAGGACAAGGATAAGGACAATAAGGCCGAAAAGGCCGAGGCCGACAAGGGGCCCGAGCCGATCGTCATCGAGCTGGACGGCATCGAGGAGCGCACGGTGCGCCTGACGCCCGCCTCGTCGTCGCTCAGCGGCTTCACCCTCGACAAGAAGGGTGAGACGCTCTACTACCTTTGCGCCTACGAAGGCGGCTACGACCTCTGGAAAATGGAGCTGCGCGACCGCGGCAGCAACCGCATCATGCTCAAGTCGAGCGGCAGCGGCTCGCTCGTATGGGACGCCAAGAAGGAGAACATGTTCCTGCTCGGCGGCCGCATGTTGCGCTTCAAGGGCGGCAGCGGCTCGGGCGACAACATTTCGGCCTCGGGCGAGATGCTGCTCGACACACGCGCCGAACGCGAATACATGTTCGACCGCATCTACCGTCAGGAGAAGAGCCGCTTCTATACCGAAACAATGCATGGCGTGGATTGGGAGGCGCTGCGCGACAACTACCGCCGTTTCCTGCCCGACATAGACAACAACTACGACTTCGCCGAGATGGCCAGCGAGTGGCTCGGCGAGCTGAACGTATCGCATACGGGATGCCGCTATTCACGCCCGTCGGACGCCAGCGGCGACGTCACGGCCGACCTCGGCCTGATCTTCGACACGGCACACGAGGGCGACGGCCTGCTTGTGGCCGAGGTGGTGGCGCAGGGCCCCTTCGACAAGGCATCGTCGCAGGTGCGCGCCGGCGACATCATAGAGAAGATCGACGGACAGCCGATCACCGCGGGCGGGGATTACTTCCCGCTGCTGAACCGCCGCGCAGGCCGCCGCACGCTCGTATCGGTATACCGCCCCGCGGACGGCAGCCGCTGGGACGAAACCACCGTGCCCATATCGCAGTCGCAGCTGTCGCAGCTGCTCTACAAGCGCTGGGTCAAACAGCGTGCCGCCGACGTGGAGCGCCTCTCGGGCGGCCGCCTCGGATACGTACACATACAGTCGATGGGCGATGAGAGTTTCCGCACGGTATATGCCGAGATACTCGGCCGCTACAACCACTGCGACGGCATCGTCATCGACACCCGTTTCAACGGCGGGGGACGCCTGCACGAGGATGTGGAGGTGCTCTTCAGCGGCGAGAAATACCTCACGCAGGTGATCCGCGGCAAGGAGGCGTGCGACATGCCCAGCCGCCGCTGGAACAAACCCTCGATAATGATAACGTGCGAGGCAAACTATTCGAACGCACACGGCACGCCGTGGGTGTACCAGCACCAAGGCATCGGCAAGGTTGTGGGCATGCCCGTGCCGGGAACTATGACCAGCGTCTCGTGGGAGAGGCTGCAGGACCCGACGCTCGTATTCGGCATACCGATCATAGGCTACCGCCTCGAGGACGGCACGTACCTCGAGAACAAACAGCTCGAACCCGACATCGAGGTGGCCAATGCGCCCGAGACGATAGTCGAGGGCCGCGACGAGCAGCTGGAGACTGCCGTCACGGAGTTGCTGCGGCAGATAGACTCCCAGAAAGGCAAAAAGTAAGAGACAGATGATACGCGAAACAACGGATGCCCCGCTGGTGCGGCACAACAGTTTCCATGTCGAGGAGACGGCGGCACGCCTCATAGAGTTCGACCGCGCGGAGGATCTCGACGCCATTTTCGGCCGCGGCAGGCCCGAGATGTGGTATGCGCTGGGCGGGGGTAACAACATACTCTTCACGCACCGCTTCGAGGGGACGCTGATAAAACCCGCCGCAACGGGTATCGAGGTTATCTGCGAGGATGCCGATACGGTTACCATACGTGTCGAGGCCGCTACCGAGTGGGACGACATGGTGGCATGGTGTGTCGAGCGCGAGTTGTGGGGGGCCGAGAACCTCTCGCTCATCCCGGGTACCGTGGGCGCCGCACCGGTGCAGAACATCGGGGCATACGGCGCCGAAGCCGCAGGCATAATATACCGCGTGCACATATACGACACGCAGCGCCGCGAACACATGACGCTGGGGAACGCCGACTGCCGCTTCGCATACCGCGACAGTATCTTCAAAAGGGAACTGCGCGGCCGCACGGTAATAACGTCCGTGGAAATGCGTCTTGGCAAACGTCCCGCACCCAACCTCGCCTACGGCGACCTGATAGCGCAGGTGGAGGAGCGCGGAGACGTCACGCTGCACAATATACGCGACGCCGTCTGCGCCATACGCCGCAGCAAGCTGCCCGATACCGACATTTTGGGTAATGCCGGCAGTTTCTTCAAGAACCCGATAGTCAACCGTGCCGCAGGCGAGCGCCTGCGCGCGGAGGACCCCTCATGCCCCGTCTACCCCGCGGCCGACCCCGCAAAATGCAAGCTGGCGGCGGGATGGCTGATCGACCGCGCCGGACTGAAGGGATACCGCGCGGGCCGCGTAGGGGTACACGAACGTCAGGCTCTGGTGCTGGTCAATTTCGGCGGCGCCACGGGCGGTGAGGTCATAGCGCTGGCACGCCACGTGCAGGACGTCGTCCGCGGCCGCTTCGGCGTGGAGATAGAGCCGGAAGTGAATATTTTATAGAAAACATACACGTCGCCGCAACCCGCTGCTCGGTACAAACGAAGGCGCTGCCGCGACAGATACCGCAAAGAATATGCTCACCGAAAGATTCCAAGCGTACGTACGCGACAACGAGCTCTTCACCCGCGAGGACAAGATCCTGCTCACCGTATCGGGCGGGGTCGACTCGATGGTGCTCATGACGCTGTGCTTCAACTGCGGCTACAACGTGGCCATAGCCCACTGCAACTTCCAGCTGCGGGGCGAGGAGAGTGACGAGGACGAGATAATGGTACTCGAAACGGCCCGCAAGTACGGCATCGTCTGCTACAACAAGCGGTTCGACACCACGGGCGAGATGGAACGCACGGGCGAGTCGATGGAGATGGCGGCGCGGCGCCTGCGTTACACGTGGTTCCACGAACTGTGCGAAAAGTACGGCTACACGGTCATCGCCATAGCCCACCATATCGACGACTCGATCGAGACCTTCTTCATCAACCTGCTGCGCGGCACGGGCCTGCGCGGCCTTACGGGCATAAACAATCAGGTCGGACGCATCGTGCGGCCCCTGATGTTCGCCACGCGCCGCGAGATCACCGAGTTCGCCCTGCAGAAACATATCCCCTTCCGCGAGGATTCGTCGAACCGCTCGACCAAATACCTGCGCAACAAGATACGGCTGGGCCTTATACCCCGCATACGTGAAATCAACCCGCGCTTCACCTTCATCATGCGCCGCAACATCGACCGCCTGACGGACGCCCAGCGTTTCATCGACGCCGCCATAGACAACATTTTCCGCGAGGCGGTAACCGAATCGTCGGGGGTCTTCACACTGCACGTCGACCGTATCGGAGAACACCGCACACGCGAATTCGTCATATACGAGATCCTCAACTCGCGCTACGGCTTCCGCGGCGATACCGTCGACGCCCTGTGCCGCGCCCTCGCCGAGGGCAGCCCGGGCAAAAGGTTCTACTCGCGCAGCCATACGGCCGTAGTCGACCGCGGCACCATCGTCGTGGCCCCTATCGCCGAGGGCGACCCGTGCGAGGTGACGGTAGAACGGGGGCAGCAGCGCGCATACTGCGGCAATTCGGTCCTCTATTTCGAGGTGTGCGACGTGGACAGCCTCCCGACATACGCCGTACCCGAAAACATAGCCCTGATCGACGCCGACAAGGTGGAATACCCCCTCACGCTGCGCCGCTGGCATGAGGGCGACGCCTTCACCCCTTTCGGCATGGAGGGGCGCAAGAAGGTGAGCGACTACCTCATCGACCGCAAGGTGCCCGTGCCGGAGAAACAGCGGCAGTTCGTGCTGCTGTCCGCAGGCCGTATCGCGTGGCTCGTCGGTCAGCGCATCGACGACGCCTTCCGCATCACGGATTCCACGGAGCGCGTCCTGCGCATAACGCGCGAAATAATATAGTCCCATGGCAAAGACCGCTGTCAGATTCAAGGAGAGCGTGGCCGAATTCGAGCGCCTGCGCAAGGATATAGCCGCACGCCGCTTCGCACCTATATATCTGCTCATGGGCGAGGAGAGCTACTTCATCGACACGTTGTGCGACGCCCTCGCCGAAACCATACTCACGCCCGCCGAGCAGTCGTTCAACCAGATCACCGTCTACGGCAAGGATACCGATGCGGCGCAGGTGGTCAACCTCTGCCGCCAGATGCCCATGATGGGCGCATACGAGGTGATCATAGTCAAGGAGGCGCAGCAGCTGCGCAACATCGAGAAGCTCGCGCACTACACCTCAAAGCCGCAGCAGTCGACCATACTCGTCGTATGCCACAAGGAGCGCAGTGTCGACCGCCGCTCGGCCTTCTACAAGCAGTGCGCCGCCGCAGGCGAGGTGTTCGAGTCGGTGCGGCCGCGCGACTACGAGATCGGGCCGTGGCTGGGAGAGTTCGTCGCGGCACGCGGCCTGAAGATCGACGCCAAGGCCGTACAGATGCTCACCGACCAGATCGGGTGCGACATATCGAAGATCTCGAACGAGGTCGACAAGCTCCTGCTCGCACTGCCCGCCGGCACGAAATCCATAACCGACGCCCACATCGAGCAGTATGTCGGCATATCGAAGGAGTACAACAACTTCGAGTTGTGCAATGCCGTGGCCGCGCAGCAGATCGAACGCTCCATGCGCATAGCCGACCACTTCGCCCGCAACCCGAAGGACAACCCGCTGCTGGTGACGATCATGGCGCTGTTCAACCAGTTCCGCGACATCTTCGTGGTAAACTACCTCGGATGGCTTTCGCGGCATAAGGGACAGCCTCTTCCGGACGACATGTCGCTCATGCGCACGCTCAAGAAGAGCAACGTCTACGCCGTCAGGGAGATCAAACAGGCCGCCGCACGCTGGCCCAACCGCCGCGTGTTCAACATCCTCGGGCTGCTGCGCGAGTACGATGCCAAGAGCAAGGGCATCGACACGGGCGGCGCCGACGACGGCGAGTTGCTGCGCGAGCTGCTGCTCAAGATATTCATGGCATAAACAATTACGCGGGCCGCATCCGCGCCGCCCGCCACATCGCAACGGCATGACCACACCAAGCCAATACATATCCCGCGACGGAGAAGTGCTGTGCGGCCGTTTCTCGGAAGGGGCGTACATCTTCCAGAATGTCCACACCTTCGGCGGCGAGGCGCGCCATGCGGCCGCCCACATCGCCTTGCTGTGTACGGCGGCACGGAGGCTCTTCGGCTTGGACGTGCGTATCTCGGCCGACGAGCTGCGGCGGCGTATCGCACGCCTTGCCGAGGCGTGCCGTACGCCCTCGCGCGTATCGGTACGCGCCATCGTAAGGCTCTACCCTACGGGTACCATGGAGATCGCGTGCGACGAGCCCTCGATATATGCCGGATACGTCCTGCGCAGCCTGCGCCCCGATGCCCTCTTCGTACGCATGGCGCCGCCGTTGCCGTCGCTGCCTACATCCGCCGCCGAACACACGCGCCTCATGGCCGACGCCTTGGCCCACGCCCGCGGCGCCCACACCGCCATCATGACAGACGGGGAGGGATATGCCGTGTCGGAATCGGCACAGCCCCTGTTCGCAGTCAGCGGATACACCGTCATGACGCCTCCCGCCGCCGCGGCAGAGGAGTCGGTCGAACGGCGGCTCGTACGCGAGGCGGCGCGCGGCACGGACCTCACCTTCGCCGAACGCCGCATCACCATCGACGACCTTGCTGCCGCGGACGAGATCTTCACGGCCGACCACCGCGGTATCACCTCCGTCGCCAGCATCGGCAGCAAGCACTACATGCCGATCATAGCCGAGCGCATCGCGGCACAGATCGAAGAGATAACCTTCTGACCCGCCGCAAGACAACTATTTCGCAGGCACGGCACACCACATACAAAGAATTTTATACCTTTGTCCCCCGAACGGCACACACAGTGCGGCAGATACACAATCGCACAGCAGACAATGAAGACAGCAATCTTTCCCGGGACGTTCGATCCCTTCACCCGCGGGCATCAGGCCGTGGTCGAGGAGGCTCTCGGGCTCTTCGACCATCTGGTAATCGCCATAGGCGACAACTGCAGCAAGCATACGCTCCTCACGGCCGAGAACCGGCTGCGCCTCATCGAGGATCTCTATGCCGCCGATCCGCGCATCGAATGCATCACCTACGACACCCTGACCGGAGAGTTGGCCCGCCGGTGGAATGCCGCAGCCATCGTGCGCGGCGTGCGCAACACGGTCGACTTCGAGTACGAGCGTACAATGGCGCAGATCAACCGCCGCATCTTCCCCGAGATCACTACCGTCGTGCTGTTCACGCCGCCCGACCTTACGGACATAGCCTCGTCGACGGTGCGCGAACTGCTCGCCTTCGGCCACGACGTCAGCGACATGGTGCCCGAAGGCATCGACATCGGGAAATACCTGCATTGACCGTCCGCCGCCATCCTGCCGCCGCCCGTAACACGGCAGGTCGCGGAGAGAGCACACACGGTTTTTTATATTGCACGATAGAACTATAATGGCTATCTTTGCCGGATGCTGCGGCAGCAGTGCCGCGGCTGCCGCACAAAACGCCGCAGAGGCCGCGGCGGAAGCGGGCAAACGAAAATAAACAAACGACATAATCCGACCAACATGGAATTTACCGCAGAGATGATAGCAGGCCTCGTCGGAGGCCGCATCGAGGGCGACAAAACCGCCGCCGTACACACCGTATCGTCGATCGAAGGCGGGCATAAGGGTTCGCTCACATATCTTACAAATGCCAAATACGAGCCCTTCATCTACACGACGGGCGCCTCGATAGTGCTCGTAAGCGACGGTTTTGAGCCGAAGGCACCCGTTGCCGCCACGCTGGTGAGGGTCCCCGACGTGGGAGCCGCCGTGCTACGCCTGCTCGAGATGTACAACGCCGCCAAGCCCCGCAAGAAGGGTATCTCGCCCCGCGCGTCGATCTCGCCCGAGGCTGCCGTCGGCAAGGACTGCTATGTGGGGGACTTCGCCGTCATCGAGGCTGGCGCCGTCGCGGTGAATGGCGAGACGAACCTTTCGAAGAAATATTGCGTGGCCGCGGGCGACCGCATTTCCGTTGAGCTTCCCGAAGAGCGAGAGCCCGGTGCGGTGATCCCGCAGGCGATTCCGCTCGATATCCGGTTCGAAGATGACTACCTCATCGTCCTTTCCAAGCAGCGCGGCCTCGTGTGCCATCCGGCGCACGGACACGCCGACGGCACGCTCGCGAACGCGCTTGTGTACCATTGCGGCTTGGAGCACCTCGGTACGCTTCAGGGCGAGGACCGTCCGGGTATCGTTCATCGGCTCGATCGCGACACGACGGGTCTCATGCTCGCCGCGAAAGACGATGCTACGCAGCGTGCGCTTCAGGACCTCATTCGCCTGCGCACGCTCGATCGCCGCTACATCGCGCTCGTGCACGGTTACATCGCACATGACGAGGGCACGATCGACACGGGCATCGCCCGCTCGATGCACGACCGCGTGAAGATGGCGGTGTCGG
>CASFQF010000073.1 GCA_949296635.1 uncultured Alistipes sp.
AATACAAGCAGATGTCGCCCCAGACCAAGATCATAGGCGTCGAGCCCGCGGGTGCCGCCGGAATGAAGCTCTCGATCGAGCGGGGCGAGGTTACGGAGCTGGACCACGTCGACAAGTTCGTCGACGGTGCCGCCGTACAGCGCGTCGGGGACCTGACGTTCGACATATGCCGTCAGGTTGTGGACGACATCGTCACCGTACCCGAAGGGAAGGTATGCACCACGATACTCTCGCTCTACAACTTCGACGCCATCGTGGCGGAGCCGGCCGGTGCCCTCAGCATCAGCGCCCTCGACCTCTGCCGCGACATGATCCGCGGCAAGAATGTCGTCTGCATCGTCAGCGGCAGCAACAACGACATCGTGCGCATGGAGGACATAAAGGAACGGTCCTTGCTGTACGAGGGTCTGAAACACTACTTCGTGGTACACTTCCCGCAGCGCGCCGGCGCCCTGCAGGACTTCGTGAGCAAGGTCCTCGGGCCCAACGACGACATCACATACTTCGAGTACAAGAAGAAGACCAACCGCGAAAAGGGCCCCGTGCTGATAGGCATCGAGCTGCAGAACCGCGACGACTTCGCCGGCCTGACCCAGCGCATGAAGCGCAACGACATAGTATACGAATATCTGAACGATAATCCGGGCCTGTTCGAGTTCCTCATCGGGTAAGCGGATGCAAACACATAAAACCGACGCAATATGAATATTCTCGGCAACATCATCTGGATCCTCTTCGGCGGCATCTTCATCGCGCTGGAGTATCTGATAGGCGGAGTGCTGCTCTGCCTCACCATCGTGGGGATACCTTTCGGCATCCAAGTCATGCAGTTGGGCCTCTTCGCCCTGTGGCCTTTCGGCGGCGAGGTGGTGCCGACGCAGTCATCCACGGGCTGCCTTTCCACGCTGCTCAACATAATATGGATATTCATCGGCGGGATATGGATCGCACTCTCGCACCTCGTGCTGGGCGTGATATTCTGCATCACGATCATAGGCATACCGTTCGGCATGCAGCACTTCAAACTGATGAGTTACGCCCTCGTGCCCTTCGGCCGCACCGTCGTGCACAGATAATTCAGGCCGCCGCAATACAAAAACGCCGCAGGAGGATGTATTTCCCTCCTGCGGTTTTCATATCCAACAAATGCCTATCTCACACTTGTCCGCAACGCTGTCAACATCTGCACGGCGGAAGTGAACCGTCCCTCCGAAAGGAGCCGTTCCAGCGACAGATGCATGCGGTAACGCCAATAATATGGCGTTATGGCGGGCACGTTGATACGCTCGGCATCGGGATCGTCGCGGCGAAGCGCCGGATCGATGGCCAGCCAATCCTGCAACGGCAATACAGCCAGCATCGAAGCCGAGCGCATGTGGCGCTCCACGATGCGGCGCGCGATCTCGGGCGTACAATCCCGCGGGGCCTCGCCGCCGCAATGCAGCACATCGTTGTAATATCGCTGCGCCGCTTCAGGCTCATCACGCCACCAGCCGCGCAACGTAGGCATGTCGTGTGTCGACGTGGCCGCGACCGACATATACGGGTAATGCGACGGATCGGCAAAGGCGGCGCCTGCATGCTTGGGCATACGCTCGATCTCAAGCGAGAGGATCCCTTCGCCGGCCATCACCTCGGGCACGCATGCGGGAATCATGCCCAGATCCTCGCCGCAGGCGAGCATCCGTGAGGCACCGGTCAACGCAGGCAGTTTATGCAACGCATTCTCGCGCCAGAATGCGTCGTGGCGGCGGTAATAGAAGTCGTCGTGCAGGCGGCGGTATGCCTCGCGGTCAGCCTCGTCCAGAGCACGGAACGCCTCCGTATCGCAGCCGCCTATACGCGGGAAATACCCATCGGCGCATCCGTCGGCGGCAAGGAAAAGGACATCGGCCGACGACATGCCGCGCGCCACATGCTGCCGCGGGTCGAATCGGAATCCGTAACCCTCGATCTCGCTCCGCGACATGGGCAGCTGCGGGTTGAAGTGTCCCAGCAAAGCACTCACGGCCTTACGGGGTATCTCCCATATACGGAAGAAGCCGAGTATATGGTCCAGACGGTAGGCGTCGAAATACTCCCCCATCTTACGCAGGCGCCGCCGCCACCAACTGTAACCGTCAGCCGCCATACGCTGCCAATCGTACGTAGGGAACCCCCAGTTCTGGCCCTCGACAGCAAAGGCGTCGGGCGGAGCCCCTGCCGACATCGCAAGGTTGAACAGCCCGGGGTTCTGCCATGCGTCCGCGCCCGTCGGGGCCACCCCTATCGGTATGTCTCCCTTCAGTGCGACGCCGAGCGTATGCGCACGGTCGCGCGCCGCACGCAGCTGACTGTCGAGGAGATACTGCACGAACGAATAATAACCCGTCTCGCGCCCGTGTTCCGCAGCGTATCGCTCCGCCTCGGTCTCGTCGTAATGTTCCAGCGGCCCCCATGCCGAGCGGTCGCCGTCGCCGCACCCGTCGCGCAAGGCTCGGAATACCGTATACGGGACAAGCCACCCGGCATTTGCCTCCACAAAACTGCGGCAGTCCGCCGAAGCCATGACATCACAGCCGCAAATGTCATACATACGGCGCAGGAAATCCTCCTTCAAGGCCATCACGGCTTCGTAATCCACCTCGGGAAGGGCGTTTAGCTCCGCACCGCGCCGCGAACACTCGGCAAGCAGCGTATCCAGCGCCGCCGACTGCGCCGCCGTACATACCGAACGGCACCATTCCACCGCATCGGCACAGCATGCATACAACGGATGCAGGGCAAAGCACGAAAGCGGGTTATATGGATAGGAGTCACGCCACGTACCCGTCACCGAGGTATCGTTTACGGGCAGGAGCTGTATGACCGACATTCCCGCCGCCGCAGCCCATTCGGCCAGCTGAGCGATGTCGCGGAACTCGCCCACGCCCCAGTCGCGCACGCTGCGCAGCGAGAACAGCGGCACGGCAATACCCGCCCCGTGCCAGCGGGGCCTGCCGTCACACAGGCGCAGCCCCGTCACCACGACGGCGCCGTCACCATCCACGGCTGGCAGGCGGCGGTTGCCGCCCTCCTCCCAGCACGCCAACACCCCCGCGGCACGGTCCCGGACAATGAACTTGTACTCCGAACCGGCCGTCCCGCACGGCAGCAATACACGCCACACGGGGGCACCGGCATCGCTCATCTCCACGGCCCGTGATACATCCCATCCGCCCAGAGCCTCCGCAGCACCCGTTACAGCCAGCGTTTCGCCGCCGCGCAGCGTCGGGGCCTCCACTTCGACGAGGATACATCCCGCTGCCGCTTCAGGCACTGCGCCATGCCGCCCGCGACGGAATACCGCACCCGTAAACAGCGACGACATGAATGCCGCATCGGCCGGCCGTTCATACCAACGGTCGTACACGTCCAGCCGTACCGCATCCTGCGGCAGGCGGAGCGTATGCACCCCGCCGTCAGGTTCCATGCGCAGCTGGCGCTCTTCGGAGCATACACAATAACGGTAATGCACCGCTTGGCCGTCCAGCTCCCTCATGCCGCACCACATGCCGCCGGAACACTGCATATCCACCGACACGCCGTCATCGAAGAGAATGCGCAACGAGGCGTCGGAGGTATGATATTCTATGTGAAAAATGACTCTCATTTTATCATCTGCATTTTATTGCCGCCTCAACCCTTCGGGCAGAGGAAGGTGTATGCGCGAGGCCGAGAGCACAGCTCCGAAAAAGGCGAACGCCGCCGCCACGAACAGAGGCGTCATGGTCGTCTCGCCGCCGTGCCAATGGAAGAAGAAGGCCACCAGCGCCGCGCCGACAGTCTGTCCCGTAAGCCGCGCCGTCGCCAGCATGCCGCTGGCCGAACCGCTGCGGTGCTGCGGCGCCGACGCGATCATGATGCTGTTGTTTGGTGACTGGAAGAGTCCGAAACCCATGCCGCACACCGCAAGCCGCCAGATTATGTCGAAATCCGAAGGCTCCGCCGGCAGCAGACCCAGCATTATCAACCCGAAAGTCAGGACCGACAGTCCCATCAGGCCCAGATAGCCCGCATGTATATGTTCGGCCAAGACACCGGCCACAGGAGCCACCACCATGATGACCATAGGCCATGCCGTGAAGATTAGGCCTGTGCTTACGGCGTCGTAGCCCATGCTGTGCTGCAGGATGAATGGCAGCGACACCATAGCCAGCATCTGCGCCGTAAAAGAACATATCGACGTAACGATCGAAAGCGAGAAGATCGGTAACTTCAACAGATCGAACGGCAGTATCGGCATCGTCTTGTGCAACTGGTCCTTAACGAAACGCCACGCCACGACGACGGTGACGGCCGCCATCACGATCCACGCATGTATCGCCATGCTGTGAGAATATCCTTCAACACAGGCCATAGCAAGACCGAACGAAAGGGCGCACATTACGCCGCTGCGCCAGTCGAAGCGACGCCCTTCGACCCGAACTGGGTTCTGCGGCAGGAAACGGCAGCTGAAAACAAAAGCGACAAAACCGATAGGCAGATTCACGGCAAAGAGCCAGTGCCATGTCGTCACGGAGAGTATCGCCGCCGCCACCGACGGCCCCGCCACCGACGAGACGGCCACGACCGTAGCGTTGATACCCATACCGCGCCCCAGCATATGGCGCGGATATATGATACGTATCAACGTCGTGTTAACGCTCGTGATGGCCGCCGCGCCTATGCCCTGCGCCGCACGCCACGCGATAAGCGAGACGAAGGTCGACGAGAGGGCGCAGCCCGCCGACGCGGCTGTAAAAAGTACAAGGCCCGAAATGTATATACGGCGATAACCGATAATATCGCCCATATTAGAGAATATGAGCAGTGTGGTTATCAACGCCAGCTGATAGGCATTTACTATCCACACCGAATTGGCCGACGATATGCCGAACTCCGCCGCCAGTGTAGGCAGTGCCACGTTGGCGATAACGCTGTCTACAACCGAAACCGACACACCGAACGCCACAGCGACAATGGCCCCCCACCGCAGGGGTACGGGCAGCCCGTTCCACTCGGTATTTCCGATAATGTTTGTCATGATCCGAGAAATCCTGCGGCAAAATTACAAAAAACCGCCGCCACAAGCAAGCCTCACGCCGGCACCGGCAACCCGTCCCTGACAGCCGTATCGGAGACAGGGATGATACCGGCACGGCAGCGACAACGGCGTATGGCGCTACACGGCGGAGACACGCCCGAATCAGAAATCCTTGCCCACGAAGCTGGCGCCCGACGAAACAGCCCCCGATGCCGGCGCCCTCCTCTCCGCCGCATTGAAGGCATAGCTCAACGACAGCACGATGTTGGGATAATAGGGCCGCACATGCGTCGTCGACACCAGCGTCGGCGTAGCGCGGCGGTTGTCATAGCGCGCCGTACGGAAGATGTCGTGCACAACGAGCGAGGCCGACACCCTGTCGCGCCAAAGCTGCTGACGCACCGCAAGGTCGAAATAACAGTATGCCTCCTCGCGGCCCTGTGTCAGGACCGTGGGGCCCACCACGTTGGCATCGAACTGCACGCGCGTGGTCTTGCCGATCGAAAAGTTGTTGATCCACCCCACCGAATAACTCGTGTTGGAGGCATCGGCACAACCCTCGTACTCGCTCGTGAAACGGTAGCGGAATACACTGCCGTTGACGGTCATGTTCCACCACCGCGCCGCCTTCACTCGGGCATTCAGTTCGACGCCCACGGTAAGGTCGCGGCCGGCATTTATGAGCGAGTCGAGCGTCACGCCGGGTTCGTAGGCCACACGCACGCGGTCTATCATGCCGCGGCGCGACCGCAGGAATCCCGTCACGGCGACAGAGTTCTCCTCGGCAATGGTCTTGCGGTAACCGACCTCGGCGGAATGGATATATTCGGGGTGTATGTCTGGGTTGCCGATCTGCTTCGTGTAATAATCCTCGTAGGTGATATACGGCTCCAACTGCCATATGCCCGGGCGGTTCGTACGGTACGAGTATGCCGCCGAGACTATATTGTCCCCACCGGCATCGTATGCCGCGTGCGCCGAGGGGAAGAGTTCCAGACGCTTGATATACCGGTCGGCGCCCTCGACGGCAATCGTCAGCTCGTCGATGGTGTTGTCGGCGCGCAGCCCCGCATCGAACGACACGCGCCCCACCTTGTCGCTCACCATGACATAGGCCGAGTGGATCTGACGGCGGTAGAAGAACGGGGCGCTCAAGTCGTCCTGCCACTCGAAATCGTGCTTGCCGCGATCCCAATACTTGATGTTGTAACCGCCATGCTCGCTGTAAGACGTATATTGGTATCCCGCCTCGAGCGACCCCTGCTCGCGGTAGTTGAGCAGGTACGATGCGCCGCCGTCGAAATCCCAGTGGTGCTCCTTCTCGTAGCCGCGCGTGCCCTCGTAACGTTCGCCCGAAGTGTCGAACATGTTGCTCTCGGTATACTCCAGCGCATACCAGTCGTAACGCAGGCGTCCCGTCACGGCAATGCGGTCGCCGCGCTCGTTGAGACGGAAGGTGTAGTCCGTAGAGATCTGCGCGAGGCTCTTCTCATTCGAATAGCGGTCGTGGCTATCGTAGAGGTTGTCGTTAAGCAGTGCGTCGCCCTGCATGCGGTGCTCGTAATAGCTCATGTCGCCGCCGCGCGCCGTCTTGGTGTCGCCGCTTTGGAACTCGACGTTCAGGTCGTGGCCGCCGCGGCTGTATTCCCACCCCGCGCGGCCGATGTACGACGAATTGTTGCTGTGGCGTATGCCGTCGGCGTCGGACGTGGTGACGAAGTCGTCGACAATGGTGGTCTTGCTCTGCCCGAAGTCGCTCTTACCCTTGATTTCGGCAGCCGCGCCGCCGACATACCAGCGGCTGTGGCCGTGGCGGTACGACAACAGCACATCGCCGTTCCACATGCCGACCGTGCTTCCGGAAAAGTTCACCGCGCCGCTGACACCGGAATCGTCATGCCGTTTGGTGGTGATATTTATTATGCCCACATCGCCGTCCGTACGGTAACGTGCCGACGGGGTCGTGATGATCTCTATCTGGTCGATGTTGGAGGCGGCGACCTGCTCCAGCGCCTGCGTCCCCTCCAGCATGCTCTGCTTGCCGTCCACATATACAAGGAACCCCGTGCTGCCGCGGAACGACACCTCGCCGTCGGCATCTATACGCACCGAGGGCGTCGACCGCAGCACGTCGACGGCCGTTCCGCCCGAGGCCGACAACGCCGCCGAGGCGTTCACCGCCTGACGGTCGAGCTTGTATACGATCTTGCTGCGTTCGCCCTGTACTACGACCTCCTCGAGGCCGTTATCCATCATCGACAACCGTACCTCGCCCAAGTCGACAGTACGCCCCTCCTTGAAATCGAGCTCCCCGCTCTCGTAGGGCATATACCCTACCAGCATTATCGTAACGGCGAAACGCCCTTCGCGTACATGTCCTATCTCGAAGGTGCCGTTGCGTACCGTCGCCGCCGCGACGGTGCGGTTCTCGGCGTCGGTCACGACGACATCGGCATACTCTATGGCCGCCCCCGTGGCGGCATCCGTCACACGGCCTCGCAGCGACGGCCCGTTACCTTGGGCCGCAGCCGTACATATCTGCGCGAGTAGGAAAAAAACTGCAATATAACGTATCATCGGATAGATGTAGAGTGGCGGCCTGCGCAGGCCGCCGCATTTCGGCATAAAGATACCAAAAATGGCCGATATTGCCGCCTAAAGGGAGAAGAATCGGCCACGGCGACCCGTCATTTGCGCATAAAAATCCCGCAAGGGTATTTTACCGGCGGCGGAGCGACCGCAGCAGCGCCTTCCGTTCGTCGCTTATGCGGTAACTCTCGACGGCCTTCTGTATGGCCTTGTTGTGCACCTCGCGGTCGAGGTCGCCGCGGCGCAGCACCCCGATGGCGGCATCCCACTGCTTCACCAGCGCCACGCTCAGGTACCACGCCACGGCCATGCGGACATAATACTCGCCGCTGCGAAGGCCGCACACCCAATCGAGGTGCTCGGCACGGAAACGCTCGTCGAGGAAGAATTCCAGCAGCGAGACCACTGCGAAACGCACCGTATAGGTGTGCTCGCTCCGCAGCCAGCGGGCGATGGCCTCCTCTGCCTGTGCGGGATGGCGGGCGAAGAGCTTGGGTGAGATCATGTCGCACGTGGCCCAGTTGTCGACATACGGCAGCAGGCGGTCCAGCTCCGCGATCAGGCGGCCGATCTCCTTCGTGCGCCGCGTAACAAGTTCGCCGTGCAGGTTATACTCCTCGTAATAGCGGTGCGGCAGCTCGGCAAGGAACCTCTCCGACATGGCGTCGTTACGCGACAACTCACGGGCATAACGCCTCAACTGCGGCGTCCGCACGCCTATTATACACTCCGCCGCTACCGTCGGCAGCAGTTTCGACTGAAACGCACGGTACCCTTCGTCGGCCATCGAGCGCAGATCGCACCCGATACGCTCTATAACATTCTCTTCCATATCCGATTATACTTCTTTCCTGTAAAACGCCTCCACCTCGGCACGTGTCGGCGCCGCCGTCTGCACCCCCATGCGCGTGACGCTTATGGCCGCCGCCGCACCCGCCGCGCGGGCCGCCTCGACAAGGGTGCGGCCCTCGGCCATACATACGGCCAGCACACCGTTGAAGGTGTCGCCCGCGGCCGTCGTATCGACAGCCTCCACACGCACCGCCTCCACATGTTCGAACCTCGCGCCGTCATATACGAGCGAGCCGTCGCCGCCCAGCGTGATGACGACGTTACGCACACCCATCGCATGGATCGCTTCGGCCGCGCGCCGCGCGCTCGCCATGTCCGTAACCTCGACGCCCGATATGCGCGCCGCCTCGCTGCGGTTCGGTGTCATTACCTCCAGCCGCGACAACAGCTCCGTACCCAAAGGCTCCGCCGGCGCCGGCGCAGGGTTAAGTATTACGGGTACACCCGCTTCGGCGGCAATCTCGGCGGCATATTCGACCGCCGCCACAGGCACCTCCAGCTGCATCAGCACTACATCGGCTGCGCGTATCTCGCCAGCCGCACGGTCGATGTCCCCGCGGCCGAGAGCCATATTCGCTCCCGACGCCACTACGATCGAGTTCTCGCCCTCGGCATTGACAGAGATGAGCGCAACACCCGAGGCGTGCACCCTGTCGACCGCGACGTACGAGGTGTCGATGCCGTCCCCGCGCATCGCCGCGAGCGTCTGCCGTCCGAACATGTCGTCCCCGACACGCGCCACGAACGACACACGCCCTCCGTAACGGGCCGCGGCCACAGCCTGATTTGCCCCTTTGCCGCCGGCATTCATCATGAATTCTCCCCCGAGGACGGTCTCCCCCGCCGCCGGCAGGCGCGGCGCCTTGACCACCATGTCGGTATTGCTGCTGCCTATGACAACTATCCTTTTCATACGCACGGTAATTTCTTCTCCCAAAGATACCCTTTTTTCGGCGTACGGCAAAAAACGGCGCGGACGAAGACAATGATCCCCGCCCGCGCACATACTCTATTTACATTCACCCCCGACGCACTCACTTCAGCCGCAGGATACGGCGGAAGCAGGCATCGTGGTCGTAAAGGAACTCCTCGCCATATATGTCCTCGTCGGTCCCGTAATACGGAGCATAAAATTTCTTGAAGCTGCGTACCGGCACCTCGACATCGACACGGCCCATATAGCAATCCTCGGGGTGCCCCTCGCGCGCCCCCGTCACCTCCAACGCCAGAGGTATGCGGTAGACGATCTTCGAGTGGTCGAGGAATCCCGGCATGGGCGTTGTCCCCACCCCGAGCAGGAAGCCCGATCGCTGGCCGACGCTCACAAGGCGGTCATCCACAGCACAGGCCGCAAGCAGCGACCCCGTCGAAGAGTAGCACCTGTCGGCATCGAATATGACATATATCTTGCCGCCATAGCGGAGCGACCGCTCCGACGGCACGATCTTGTCCGTCCCCGGCACGGCATAGAGCGTATCGCGGCCATAGACCACACGTTCGGCTTTTGTCCCCATCTCCTCGGCACGCCAGCGCTCCTTGAAGGCCATACGGCAGTCGGGCGCGATCGTCCTGTCGGTTATCGCCGCCAGAAGGTCCATCCACGCCAGATCGCTGCCGCCGCCGTTGCCGCGCACATCTATCACCACCTTGTCTATACGGCGTCCGGCATACGCCTGCAGTTGCTCGCATATCTCGGCGCTCACCTGCGGCGACATCGACGGCAGGCGCACGAACAGTATGCCGTCGCGCCCGAAGTAACGCACGCCTCGGAAACCGGCATTGGGTCCCCTCTCCGCCTCCGCGCGCGTCCCGTCGAGGTCCACCGTGCGCGTGCGGCCGCCGTGACGGATCGTCCACGTATTGCGGTCGGCGGCGCCGATGGTGCGCGGGTCGTTCAGATCGACCGCATAGAACTTGCCGCGCTCCCAGTCCCACAGCGTATTGGCCTGCATGCGCATATTGGTCCCCGACCTCCCCGCCCGTCTCGGCATCGACCTGCCGCAGCGTATAGTAACGGCCGCCGACATACTTAACGGCCCGTTTCTGGTCATATCCGAAGGTATAATAACGCTTCGACCACTCGTTCGTTATGGCCGACTCCTCGCGGCACCACGACTCCCACGACAGGCTCACGTGCTGGTCGTTGCAGGCGAACATCGTCTGCATGATAACGCTGAAGAAGCCCGCCTCGCACGTCACCGTGTCGATAGCGCCGCGCAGGCTGTCGATACGCGCATAGGCATCGTATCCCGTGACCAGACGCTGTACCTCACCGTGAGGCCAATATTTGTGCAGCACCATGCGCAGGCTGTCATAATCCATATACATCTGCTCCTTCGTCAGTTTCGGCAGCTCCCGCTGCTGTGCCGCGGCACGCCGCGGAAACGGCAGCCACGCCGCAGCAACCATAACGGCCACAACCGCCGCACGCAGGCCGCGCCGCCGCATCTCACCGCACGGGCGGCTTGTGCCGCATTCGCAAAGATTTCTCATAAGTACAATATTTAAGGTTGGTAAAATCTATTCCGTTTAACCTTGTATCACAATTTAGACGCAAAAATCCCCGTCAGTTACACCTTGCGTGTATAAAAACCGTCAAGTCCCCTCTCCTCGACAAAATGCGCCATCGAGGGGGGGGGACTTGCCGATAAGCCGACAGGCCCGTCAGGTTATATTATGCCGAAGGCAATATCCATCATATTGGTGAAACTCGTCTGGCGAGCCTCGGCCGAGCAGGCCTCGCCCGTGATCAGAGAGTCCGAGACGGTGCATATGCAGAGCGCCTCGCCGCCGCAGCGCGCGGCGTTCATATAGAGCGCCGCAGCCTCCATCTCGACGGCCAGCACACCCATCTTACTCCACTGCTTCCAGCTGTCGGCATCGTCGCCGTAAAAGAAATCGCTCGCCAGCAGGTTGCCCACCTTGTAGCGGACACCCAGCTCCTCGGCCTTCTCGACGGCGGCACGCACCAGCCCGAAGTCCGCGATCGGAGCGAAGGTCCCGGGAAGGCCGTACTGCGAAGCGTAGTTAGAGTCGGTACACGAGCCCATGCCTATCACCACGTCGCCCATCTTCACGCCATCGTTGATCGAGCCGGCCGAACCGGTGCGGATGATACGCTTGACACCGTAGAAGTTGAACAACTCGTACGAATAGATGCCTATCGACGGAATGCCCATGCCGTGGCCCTGCACCGAGACGCGCTTGCCCTTATACGTACCCGTAAAGCCCAGCATGCCGCGCACGGAGTTGTACTGAACGGGGTCATCGAGGAAACGCTCCGCCATGAACTTCGCGCGCAACGGGTCGCCGGCCATGACGACACGGTCGGCGATCTCACCCTCCTTTGCCCCGATATGGGGTGTCGGTACCTTTGCCATAACGCGAACGGTTAAAGGTTATTCTTCTCGATGTCCTTGAAATAACGGTAGGTATTAACCTTCAGTTCACCCACGGCAGGCTCGTCGCACACAAGCACGCCCTTCGGGTGGCTCTGCAGCGCCGTAATGGTCCATGCATGCGACAGGGCGCCCTCGACGCACTGCTGCACGGCACGCGCCTTCTTGTGACCCAGCGCCAGCACCATCACCTCGTGCGCCGAGCATACCGTGCCTACACCCACCGTCAGCGCCAGCTTGGGCACCTTCGTCACGTCACCTCCGAAGAAACGCGAGTTGACGATGATGGTATCCTCCGTAAGGGTCTTGACGCGCGTACGCGAGTCGAGCGACGAGAAGGGCTCGTTGAAGGCCAGATGCCCGTCCTCGCCCACGCCGCCGATGAAGAGGTCGATGCCTCCGGCCGCCTCGATGCGGCGCTCGTAGTCGTCGCACTCGGCCTGAAGGTCGGCGGCATTGCCGTTCAGAATATTGACATTCTCGCGCTTGATGTCGATGTGCGAGAAAAAGTTGTTCCACATGAACGAATGGTAGCTCTCGGGATGCTCCTCCGGAAGGCCCACGTACTCGTCCATGTTGAACGTGATGACATTGGCAAACGACACCTTGCCCGCCTTGTTCAGCGCAATCAGCTCCTTATACATGCCCAGAGGCGTAGAACCCGTAGGCAGGCCCAGAACGAAAGGTTTGCTGCTGACGGCAGCCTTGGCATTGATACGGGCGGCGACATGCTCCGCAGCCCAGCGGCCGGCCTCGGCGGCCGTATTCTCTATGATCAGTCTCATAATTTACCTTTTTTATAATTTCATTTTAACGAACACTTCTATTGCCTGATACTCGGCCATTCCCAGCAGGTCGTACAGACGAGCCGTATTCTGCGTACGCTCCTCGGCCCTCTGCCAGAACTCGCGCGTGTCGTCGCCCGGGAACGGAACTATATCCTTCTGCGAAAGGTGGCGGTAGATGGCATGACGCTTCTTGATAAGCTCGTCGGGGCTCAAAGGCACCGCCATGTCGACCATGCCGATCTCCCACTCCATCCATGCGCCGCGGTAGAGCCATACAACGCAATCCTTGAGCCAATCTTCACCCTCGAGACGGCCCAACGCCTCCAACACCGCCTCCGTGCAGACACGGTGCGTACCGTGCGGGTCGGCCAGATCGCCCGCCAGATATATCTGGTGCGGCTTGACCTTCTGCAGCAGGTCGATGACCGCGCCGAAGACGATGGCCAGAATGGCCGCCGGGATGGCGCCCAGCAGAATCAGGGTGTTGTTGTTGGAGGTGGTGCCCTGGTAGACGAAGTCACCCAGGCCGCCCAGGCTGATCATGGAGGCCAGCACCGCCCAGGAGACGGTGTAGATGGCGGCCATCCGCACGCCGGCCACGATCACCGGCATGGCCAGGGGCAGCTCCACCCGGACCAGGGTCTGGAACCGGGACATACCGCAGCCCTTGGCGGCCTCGATGTACTTGCCCTCCACCTCCAGAATGCCGGTGTATGTATTTTTCAGGATGGGGAACATGGCGTATACGCTGAGAGCCACGATGACCGTGGGATAAATGTTGCCCCACCAGATGAACAGCACGCCGATGAACACCAGACCGGGGATGGTCTGGAAAATGGACAGCACCGGGATGATGATGCCGGAGAGCCACCGGGGGATCCGGGAGAGCAGGATGCCCAGCACCAGTCCCACCGCGAAGCCGATGGCCACGGATACCAGCACGTAGACCGTGTGCTGGAGGATGGCCGTGCCCATCTTGGCGCCGTAATCGCGAAAGAGGGTCTGCAATGTCTCCATCATTTGCTGTCACCCCACAGGTTCTCCGCCACGGAGCGGGCCACGCTGGTCTTGGTGACGATGCCGGCGATGGTGTCGTCGGCGTTGAGGACCACCACGTAGTTGGCGCCGGAGTCCAGCAGATAGTCGAAGCTCTCCCGGGCGTCGTCGCCCACCCGGGCGGTCCGGGCGGTCTGGCGGATCAGGGGCTCGATGCTGTTGAGCTCCCGGCCCCAGTGGCGGATGTCGCCGATGGACACGGTGCCCAGATACCGCTTCTCCTCGTCGGTGACCAGCAGGGTGTCCACGCTGCCCCGGGCCATGCGCTCGGCGCACTCCAGCACGCCGCGGTTGCGCTTGACGGTGAGGA
>CASFQF010000074.1 GCA_949296635.1 uncultured Alistipes sp.
CGAGTATGAGGGGTACGCTGCAGATAATGGTGGGGCGTACGCTCTGCATCGCCTCGACCAGAATCTTGGGCGAGGGTATGCGTCCGAGCAGCGTGATATGGGCGCCGACGGCAAGCTGCGTCAGGAAATCGAAGGCGCAGCCGTATGCGTGGGCCAGCGGCAGGAACGAGAGCGTACGGCCGCCGCTGCGGAAGAACGGTTTGCCCGAGGCCGGTTCTATGACGCTGCGCGCGAAGACCACATTTCCCGTGAGGTTGTTTACCGTGAGCATGACGCCCTTCGACGATCCCGTGGTGCCCGAGGTGTAGTTGAGCAGGATGATGCGGTCGTTGGGGACGTCGCGGTACTTTATGTCGCCCACGCCGAAATGTTTGCCGTATGTACGGTGGAACATCTTGTACGCGCTCTTGGCGGCGCGCTTGATGCGCGGTTTGTCGCGGTCGTAGGTGAGGCTGAAATCCGTAAGCGAGAAGATGGCCTCCAGCGCCGGCATGCGTGCGGGGTCGAGGTTGGCCATGAAGTTGTCCCCGATGAAAAGGATGCGGCTCTCCGAGTGGTTGATGATGTTCATCATGTCGGCAGGATTGAAGTCCTGAAGTATGGGCACGATGACGGCGCCGTAGGTGATCGTGGCGATATATGTGACGCACCAGCGTATGTTGTTGCGTCCGATCAGGGCGATCTTGTCGCCTTCGCGTATGCCGGCTTCGTCGAAAAGCAGGTGCAGCTTGGCGATCTCGCGGGCCGTGTCGAGATAGGTGAACGTGTCGCCTCCGAAATAGTCGGTCAGGGCCGGAAGAGAGCTGTTCTCGCGGAAACTTGTCTCGTATATTTTAATCAGATTCTCCTGCAACATGGGGTGTGTATGTTTACTCGGTGGACCTCGCCGGTACGCGCTGCGGCGCCCGTCACCGCGGGGCTATTTGTTGTCGGGGGTGTCGTCCGGTTCGTCGGCGCTGTGCTGCGCCGTCTCTTTTGCGGCGGCGGGGTCATGGGGCCGCCAGACGTATATCTTCGATTCGGTGCCGGCTTTCAGCCGTTCGATGTTCTTGCGGTGTGACCATAACAATAATCCTGCTACGATGAACGAGAATACCACGAACGAGAACGATACGTCCTTGACGCGCGACCACTCCATCGACGAATATATTATGGCGAAGACGGGGAAACTGCACCCTGCCGTCATCGAGGCCAGCGACACGTAGTGCGTGACGAGGAAGACAAGGACCCACACGGCGAAACATAGCAGCACCACGATGGGGTAGATGCCGGTGATGGCGCCCACGAGCGTGGCGACGCCCTTGCCGCCCTTGAATCCCGCGAAGATGGGGAATATGTGTCCGAGCACCGCCGCGAAGACGCCCATGATCTTGAGGTTTATGAGCCACGCCGAGGTGATGTCTATGTCGTAGCGCATGATGCCTATGAGCGACACGGCGATGAAGCCCTTGAAGAAGTCGAGCACGAAGACGGGCAGTGCGGCGCGGCGGCCCAGCACGCGCAGCATGTTGGTGGTGCCGGCGTTCTTGCTGCCGTATTCGCGGATGTCGATGCCGTAATATTTTTTGCCTATCCACACGGCGCTGGGGATAGATCCCAGAAGGTAGGCTATGATGAGCATCGTTACAGCGCAGTAGTATGTGATAAGACTCCAGTTTTCCATTTCTTCAGAGGGTGTTAGATTGCAAAAAACACACCGGCTGCGGCCTGCGGGGCCGAGCGGATGATGCCTTATTTTGTTACAAAGATATACAAAGATTTTTACTTATCCATCGTTTGAGGCAAAATTCGACCCTGCGGGCGGCTCTTTGCCGCCGGTGCGGCGGCATGCGGCGGCGGGGAACGGCGCCGGAGACGGAGTGCCTTTTTGTTTTCGTGAAAAAATATTAACTTTGTAGCCTTATGAAAAACAACTCGAATTAAAATGAAGGCAGGAACCTTAATAAATGAAACCGTAGGCAAGTGGTCGTGGTGGAAGGAGATGCTGACGATCGTGGCCGGCTGCGTTATCGTATCCGTGGGATTCGTATGCTTCATCAATCCCTATAACATCGTCCCGGGCGGCGTGTACGGTCTGGGTATCGTCATGCACAACATCTTCCCTGCGGTGCAGGTGGGTACATTCGGATACATGTTCGACGTGCCGCTGCTCATAACCGCAATATTCATCTTCGGGCGCCAGTTCGGCGGCCGCACACTCTTTGCGGCGTGTATGACGCCGGGCCTGATGAACCTGTTCTCCTCGCTGGCATATCCCAGCCGCGAGGCGCTGCAGTCGCTCGATCCCTCGCAGCTTCTGGGCGGCGTGCTCGACCTGTCGGACCACCTTATGCTCACCTGCGTGCTGGGCGGTGCTATGATAGGTTTGGGCCTCGGACTCGTGGTGCGCAGCAACGCTACCACGGGCGGAACGGACATCGTGGCCATGATCCTCAACCGTTACATGCACGTGAAGTTCTCGCACGGTGTGCTTCTGGCCGATGCGTGCGTGGTACTGTCGGGTCTGGTCGTGATAGGCTTCGGCATAGGTACGGACGGGGATTCGAGCGACCGCGGGTGGCTCCTGTCGCTCTATTCGCTCATTACGATATTCATTGCCTCGCGTGTGGTGGACTATGCCATCGACGGCTCGTCGTACGACAAACTGCTCTTCATCATCAGCAACAACCGCTCGGAGCAGTTGCGCGACTACATCATCAACCAGATGGACCGCAGTGCCACATACCTCAAGGCGTCGGGGATGTACAGCCGCGACGACAAGGAGATGATATTCCTTGTGGTGAGCCGCCGCGAGGTGGCGCAGGTCGAGCGCAAGATCAAGGAGATCGACCCGCGGGCCTTCGTCGTGGTGACGAACGCATACGACACTTACGGCGAAGGGTTCAAACCCTTCCCCGAGAAGGATTCGATCCTCAACAATTAAGCGTACGATTCTTTATGATTGACAAAAATACGTTGAGGCCCGTGACGGGCGACGGCCGCCGTCTCTTTGTGGAGACCTACGGCTGCCAGATGAATGTCGGCGATACGGAGATTGTCGTATCCATAATGCAGAAGGAGGGGTATGTCTATACGGACCGTATAGATGATGCCGACGTGGTGCTGATAAATACCTGCTCGATACGCGACAATGCCGAACAGCGAATTTGGGGGCGTCTGCGCGAGCTGCGCGGACTGCGCCGCCGTCGTCCCTCGATGCTTATAGGGATAATCGGCTGTATGGCCGAGCGCCTGAAGGAGCGTCTGGTCGAGGGCGGTGACGCCGTCGACATCGTTGCCGGCCCAGATACCTACCGCGACCTGCCCCGTCTGGTGCGTGAGGCCGAGGCGGGCGGAAAGGGTGTGAACGTGCTACTCTCAACCGAGGAGACGTATGCCGAAATCGCACCCGTGCGTCTGGACCGCAACGGCGTGAGCGCTTTCGTGGCTATAATGCGCGGTTGCGACAATTTCTGCTCTTACTGTGTCGTGCCCTATACCCGCGGGCGCGAGCGCAGCCGCGATGCCGCCACCATCGTGGCCGAGGCCCGCACGCTTTTCGAGAACGGCTACCGCGAGGTGACGCTGCTCGGGCAGAATGTCAACTCGTATCGTACGGGCGATGTCGACTTCCCCGCTTTGCTGCGTGCCGTTGCCGAGATCTCGCCGCTGCTGCGCGTGCGTTTCGCCACATCGCACCCCAAGGATATGAGCGACAGCCTGATCGAGACGATGGCCTCGATGCCCAACATCTGCCGTGCGATACATCTGCCGGCGCAGTCGGGCTCGACGGCCGTGCTGGAGCGCATGAACCGCAAATATACGCGCGAGTGGTATCTCGGGCGCGTGGAGGCGATCCGCCGCCTTATGCCCGACTTCGCCATCACGACCGACCTTATCGCGGGTTTCTGCGGCGAGACGGAGGAGGACCACCGCGCCACGCTCTCGCTCATGGAGCAGGTGGGGTACGACTTCGCCTATATGTTCAAGTATTCGGAGCGGCCGGGCACCTTCGCCCAGCGCTACCTGAAGGACGACATCCCCGACGAGGTGAAGACGGCGCGCCTGACCGAGATAATAAACCTCCAGAACGAACTCTCGGAACGGAGCAACCGCCGCGACGTGGGCAGGGAGTTCGAGATTCTGGTCGAGGGTGTCTCGAAGCGCCGCGACGACCAGCTCTTCGGCCGCACGTCGCAGAACAAGGTCGTGGTATTCGACCGCGGCGGCCACGAGGCGGGTGACTATGTGCGTGTGCGCATCACCGGCTGCTCGTCGGCGACGCTCTACGGCGAGGAGGTCTTTTAGAGAGATGCCGTTCGACCATCCCGTTGATGCCAATTCCGGACGGACGGGATCGTCTGCCGGACGAAAAAGGAGATGTATGCCGATGCGGCGTACATCTCCTTTCTCTTTTGTCCTTTGGTGGGTTTACTCCTCTGCGGCGGATGACTGTTCGGCCGCCATTATGCGGTCCAACCGGTCATAAAATTCCGGAAATTCCCCGACGGCGATCTCCCGTATCCTGCCGTCTGCGCCGATTACGACCTTGGTCGGGAAGGCCGTGACATTATAGAGTACGGTCGGTTTCTCCGATGACGGCATGGAGCCCTCCTCGCGGAGGTTTATCCATCCGATCCCGTATTTCTCCACTCCGGCCAGCCATGCCTCTTTGTCGTCCTTGCAGTCGATGCTGACGACTACAAGGCGGTCGGCATACTTTGCGGCGGCCTGTTTCAACTTCGGGATGCCCGATATGCAGGCGTGGCACCATGTCCCCCAGAAGTCGAGCAGGACGGTTTTCCCCTTCAGCGCGGAGAGCGTTGCCTTGTTGCCGTCGATGTCCGGAAGCGAGAAATCGGGTGCCGCCGCTCCTGTGGTGAGTCCGGCCTGCGCCATCTTCTTGAGCAGGGCCTCCGCAGCCTTTTTCCGTGTCAGCTCCAGTAGCGGGCGGAACATTCCGTCACGCGCCCTTTCGGGTAACAGCGCCATATATGACTCGACGCTGTCGGCGGGGGCGAGCAGAATGATGTACGGGGCCTCCTCGCTGTCGACACTCTGTCGGAAGCTGCCGGAGATGAATTCGATACTGCTGTTGCGTATCCCGTCAAGGGCCGACCGCATAGAGTCTAACGCCGCATCGTCGCCCTCCGCATAGGCCCTGTTCATTTGCTTGGCGGTCTCTTCGGTCCTGTCGGCAAAGACGGCTATCTGTTGATTGAGCTCCCGAATCTTCCTGTTGAGGCTGCTTCCGCTAATTACGAATTCCGTATCCCGATCCTCTGCCGTCTCGGCGGTTACGGAGATCCTGTCGCCGGGGGCGGCGTAGAGTTGCAGCATCATCTTCCCGCGCCACAGCCTGCCTCCGGGTATCACCTGCGAGGTGGCAAAGGGCTTGACGGTGACTATACACGGCTCGCGCAGCGGCAGGGTGTAGTCGAGGCGGCCGTCGGGACCGAGCAGCAGGGTGTCCGACATTTGTGCCGCAGGGTCGTCGGCACGGCTGAACGGCATGCACTCTATCTGCAGGGGGTCGTTGCCGAGACTGCGGAAGTCGAGCCGTATCTCGGGCCTCGGAGAGCATGCCGCCGCAGAGAGCATGAGCAGGATTGCGGGCAGAAGGTTTCGATTCTTCATGAATGTAGATGTCGGTCTATGGGTGTGCATGTCAGGTTGCAAATGCAAATGTAAGCAAATATTTTGACAAGGCGAATAGGATCGGCCGCATAAGGCGGCATATAAGGCGCTTGTGTAGCAGAGACTTGGCGGTCAAAGGAAATCCCTCCGCTTCCCGTCGGGAAGCGGAGGGATTCTCCTGTTGCGCCTTGCGCTGCGGCTCTATCGCTGGTTGAGGGCTGCGTGTGCGGCGGCCAGACGTGCGATGGGCACGCGGAAAGGCGAGCAGCTCACGTAGTTCAGGCCGGCATAGTGGCAGAACTCTACCGACGAGGGCTCTCCGCCGTGCTCGCCGCAGATGCCGCACTTGAGGTCGGGGCGCGTGCCGCGGCCCTTGAAGACGGCCTCGCGGATGAGCTGTCCCACACCGTTGCGGTCGAGGATCTGGAACGGGTCGTTCTTGAGGATACCCTTGTCGAGGTATGTGGGCAGGAACTTGGCTATGTCGTCGCGCGAGAATCCGAGCGTCATCTGCGTCAGGTCGTTGGTGCCGAACGAGAAGAACTCGGCAACCTCGGCGATCTGGTTGGCGGTGACGGCGGCGCGCGGAACCTCGATCATCGTACCTACGAGGTAGTCGATCTTGTCGTTGCGCTCGACGAAGACGGCATTGGCCGTACGGTCTATGACGTTCTTCTGGTAGCGCAGCTCCTTGTGGTTGCCCACCAGCGGAACCATGATCTCCACCTTTACGTCGATGCCCGTAGCGTGGACGTTCATTGCGGCCTCGATGATGGCGCGCGTCTGCATCTCCGTGATCTCGGGATATGTGTTGCCCAGACGGCAGCCGCGGTGTCCCAGCATGGGGTTAACCTCGTTCAGGTACTCCACCTTGGCGGCGATCTTCTCATACGGTACGTTGATCTCCTCGGCCAGCTCGCGCTGCTCCTTCTCGGTGTGGGGGACGAACTCGTGCAAGGGCGGGTCGAGCAGGCGGATGATGACGGGGTAGCCCTTCATCGCCTTGAACAGGCCCTCGAAGTCGCCGCGCTGCATGGGCAGCAGCTTGGCAAGAGCCACACGGCGGCCGGCCTCGTCGTCGGCGAGGATCATCTCGCGCACGGCCTTGATGCGGTCGCCCTCGAAGAACATGTGCTCCGTACGGCAGAGACCGATACCCTCGGCACCGAAGGCGAAGGCCTGTGCGGCGTCGCGCGGCGTGTCGGCATTGGCGCGCACCTTCATGGTGGCGTACTTGCCCGCCAGATCCATCAGTTTGGCGAAGTCACCGCTCAGGTCGGCATCCTTCGTGGCTACCTGTCCAAGGTAAACCTCGCCTGTCGAGCCGTTGAGCGAGATCCAGTCTCCCTCCTTGATATTGTACCCGTTGACCGAGATGGTGCGGGCCTTGTAGTCTATCTCCAGCTCGCCGGCACCCGAGACGCAGCACTTGCCCATACCGCGGGCCACGACGGCGGCGTGCGAGGTCATACCTCCGCGCGCGGTGAGGATACCGGCGGCGTCGAGCATGCCCTTCAGGTCCTCGGGCGAGGTCTCGATACGTACCAGTACGGCCTTCTGGCCCGTCTTGGCAAACATCTTCTCGGCATCCTCGGCGAAGAATACCACGGGGCCCGTGGCGGCACCCGGCGAGGCGGGAAGACCCTTGACGATGACCTTGGCGTTCTTGATGGCCGTCTTGTCGAAGACGGGGTGCAGCAGCTCGTCGAGCTTCGCCGGCTCGCAGCGCAGCACAGCCGTCTTCTCGTCGATCAGCCCTTCGCGCAGCATGTCCATGGCGATCTTCACCATGGCGGCGCCGGTGCGCTTGCCGTTGCGGCACTGCAGCATCCACAGCTTGCCGTCCTGTATGGTGAACTCGATGTCCTGCATATCCTTGAAATACTGCTCCAGATGGTGCTGTATCTCGTTGAGTTCGGCGAATACCGACGGCATCACCTCCTCGAGCGAGGGGTACTTCGAGGCGCGCACCTCCTCCGAGATGTTCTGTGCCTTGGCCCAGCGGCGCGAGCCCTCGATGGTGATCTGCTGCGGCGTGCGGATGCCCGCAACGACGTCCTCGCCCTGTGCGTTGACGAGGTACTCGCCGTTAAAGATGTTCTCGCCCGTAGCGGCGTCGCGCGAGAAGGCTACGCCCGTGGCAGAGTTGTCGCCCATGTTGCCGAATACCATCGCCTGTACCGATACGGCGGTGCCCCACTCGGCGGGGATGTTGTTGAGCTTGCGGTAGAGGATGGCGCGCTCGTTCATCCATGAGCCGAAGACGGCGCATACGGCGCCCCAGAGCTGGTCCCACGGGTTGACGGGGAATTCCGAGCCCGTACGCTCCTTGACGGCCTTGCGGAAAGCTGCGACAAGCTCCTTGAGGTCCTCGGTCGTCAGGTCGGTGTCCATCTTCACGCCGCGGCGCTTCTTCTGCTCCTCGATGAGCACCTCGAACGGGTCGTGGTCCTCCTTCGAGGCGGGCTTCATGCCCAGCACCACGTCACCGTACATCTGCACGAAGCGGCGGTACGAGTCCCATGCGAAGCGGGGGTTGCCCGTACGCTTGGCTACGGCCTCGACGGCCTCGTCGTTCATGCCGAGATTGAGGATCGTATCCATCATGCCCGGCATCGAGGCGCGTGCACCCGAGCGTACCGATACCAGCAGCGGCATCTCCTTGTCGCCGAACTTCATGCCCGTGAGGCGCTCGATGTTCTTCATCGCCTTCTCCACTTCGGGGCGGAGCATTTTGATCACGGCCTCCTTGCCGTGCTTGTAGTATTCGGCGCACACTTCGGTGGTTATGGTGAAGCCCGGGGGTACGGGGATACCGATCAGATTCATTTCTGCAAGGTTGGCGCCCTTGCCTCCGAGAAGCTCTCTCATTTTTCCATTGCCCTCGGCCTCCTTGTTGCCGAAGGTGTAGACACGTTTTACGTCTGCCATAAAATTAGGTTTTTATTATTGTGATGATTTTAAGTGTTCGATCCTTGATGTTGTTTCCGAATAAACTTATACAAAATTATAACTTTTTCATTAATGTGCAAATGTTTCGTCGAAATATATGAATAACGGCAGATAACGTCCGCATCCTCCGCAGTATTTCGTGCGGTCGTACGTGGGTGCCGGCTCGCCCGTGCGGGTGAGCATCCACCGCGCGGCGTATACGTCGCAAACGGCTATACCCGACATGTTTGTGGCGATGCGGTCGCGCATGCGCCAGCGCCCTGCCGTGCAGCTGTTGCCCCGTCCGGCGCGTTCGGCCGCGGCCGTGGCGTCGCACAGCCCGTATTCGGGAAAATTTAATTTATTGGGCGTACCCATGACCATAATATTATTATCTTCCCCGTACATTTGCCGGAGCCTCGCCGCGAGTACGCCGAGCGACGTGCAGCGGTGGGTGATGACGATCGTGAGCGGGGCGCCCGCGGCCGAGCCGTGAACGCAGAGGGCGTTGCGCCACCGCATGGTCCGCTCGGGAACGAAGCGGTCGCCGAAATAGAGCAGTGCAAAATCCAATCCATTGTCGGCGTCGGCGGTGGCATGCACATAGGCGTAGTCGCTGCTGCAGGCGGCGGCGATGTCGCGCACGACCTGTTCGTTCTCCACGCCGTAGAGTGCGACCACGTCCGTACCCAAAGAGTCTACGACACGCGCTACAGCCTCCACCTTGCGGCCGTAGCGGCCGCTGTCCCAGCGCAGGCGCCCCTGCGGCGTGTAGCCGCTGTCGTCGTAGAAACGCGAGGGGATGGTATCGTAGAGGCAGTCCGCGTCGTAGAACGCGGCGCTGAATCCTTGCGGGTGTTGTGCCGTGCAGTGTATGCAACAGCAAACCGTCAAAGCTATGGTCGTAAGGGCGGCCTTCATCCGTTGCCTATTTTTCGATTACACCCGATCCGGCGAGGCGGTCGCCGTCGTACCATGCGGCGAACTGACCCGCCGCGATGCCGCGCTGCGGCTCGGCAAAGAGGATATACATGCCGTCGTTGCAGGCGATAAGCTCGGCCTGTTGCAGCGGCTGGCGGTAACGTATGCGTACGGAGTAGGGGCGGCGTTCCCCCGCGGACATGGCCTCGGCGGGGTCGATCCAGCGTACGGTGCCGGGCTCCAGACGCAGGGCCCGGCGGTAGAGCCCCGGGTGGGCGTCGCCCTCGCCTACATAGATTACGTTCTGTTCGACATCCGTGGCGATGATGAAGAGCGACTCCTTGCGGCCGCCGATACCGAGCCCCTTGCGCTGCCCTATGGTATAGAAGTGCGCCCCGCGGTGCGTGCCTATCTTCTTGCCGTCGCGTACCGTGTAGCGGTACGGCTCGGACAATTCCGCAACGCTGCCGCCGCGGCCGGCGGCATATCCGCGCCACGAAGGGAGTATCTCGTGTATGTTGCCCTCGCGTGCCGCGAGCTTCTGCTGCAGGAATACGGGCAGGTCGACCTTACCCACGAAACAGATGCCCTGCGAGTCCTTGCGTTTCGCGGTGGCGAGGTGCTGTTCGGCGGCGATGCGCCGCACCTCGCTCTTGAGCATGCCGCCCACGGGGAAGAGCGCATATCGCAGCTGCTCCTGCGTGAGCTGGCAGAGGAAATAACTCTGGTCCTTGCCGGGGTCGGTGCCCGCCAGCAGCGAGTATACGGTCTCGCCGCCGCGCACGTACTCCGCCTTGCGGCAGTAGTGTCCCGTGGCCACGAAGTCGGCCCCCAGCCTGAAGGCCTCCTTGAGGAAGACGTCGAACTTGATCTCGCGGTTGCACAGCACGTCGGGATTGGGCGTGCGCCCCCGCCCGTACTCGGCGAACATGTAGTCCACCACGCGGCGGCGGTACTCCTCCGACAGGTCGACCGT
>CASFQF010000075.1 GCA_949296635.1 uncultured Alistipes sp.
GATATCCTGATATAGGAATCAGCCGACCCAGATCTCGAGATATTGCATTTGGACCACAAGGATTCAATGAAACTAGGAAATCTCGAAATGTGCCGCTCTCTAGAGCGAAAGCATTCTTGAGATTTACTGTGATTCACCTGTTTACTTTGGCTGTCTAGGGTGTGTGGATGATATGCAAACAAATGTGCACCATCAACAATGGTAGGCATGAGTTACCAGAGACTCTAATTCTTGGTGTCTGATGATGGCAGTTCTATCATGCGAGCACCGGTAAACGTGGTATTTTCTGTGGATGATGATCATTGTTACTGAACCTCAGTGCACTCGTCTGTTGTTCAACTTTTAGGCCTAGATAGCAAAGTCAGCCATTGTGAATCTATACTGCTCAATCCCATTTCTTTTCCTACGTACTGATGAGTCCACAACAATGCGGAAAACATCGAGGCTTCTTGTCATTGTCGTTTTAGATTGGATGCTCACGCTTTCTGTAGCTCATAGAATAGACCCCAATTCAATCTCCGAAGGTATGTTTGTTCCGAATTGCAGAAGACCATCGGCGAGCGCGACCGCGAGCATGCCAAGGCGCTGCACGAGACGCAGGAGAAGATGCGCATCAAGCGTCAGCTGACAAACAACATAAACCACGAGCTGAAGACCCCCGTGGCCTCCATATCGGGATATATCGAGACGATCCTTTCGAACGGGCATATGGACGAGGCCACACGCACGGCCTTCCTGCAACGTTGCCTCACGCAGTGCGAACGTCTGGGCAAGTTGCTATCGGACGTGGCGGCGATTACCCGCATGGATGACGGGCGCGAGCAGATGAACCGCGAGCGTGTGGTGTTGAACGACATCGTCGACGAGATCGCCGAGGAGGTCGCTTTGCAGCCTGCCGAGCGGCGGCTACGTGTCAACTGCGGTTTTACGGACGATGTGGCCGTAGTGGGCAACCGCGAGATGCTGACCTCGATATTCCGCAATCTGGCCTCGAACGCCGTGGCCTACTCGTCGGGGCGCGACATATTCATAAACCTGCTGGCCGAGGACGACGAAAAATATACCATCTCGTTTGCCGACAACGGCATCGGTGTCGAGGAGGAGCACCTGCCGCGCCTGTTCGAGCGCTTTTACCGTGTCGACAAGGGGCGCTCGCGCAAGATGGGCGGCACGGGCCTCGGTCTTGCCATCGTCAAGAACGCCGTGGCGCTGCACGGCGGGGCGATCGAGGCGCGCAACCGTGTGAGCGGCGGGCTGGAGTTCGTATTCACTCTCAAGAAGAATTCATAACCACGTAATTCGCCTGTAACGGATCTGTAACATATGATGCGTTTATTTGCGCCAGCAAATTCGCTTAATATGGATGCGGTGAAGTTACTCGGTTTATTGTGTGTGTGGGCGTGCGCCGCCTTGCTTGCCGCCGAGGCGGGTTGCGGCGGCGTTGTCGCCGCCTTCACCATCTTCCCGCTCATACGTCCCGCCACAGTGCCGGAGGAGGAGAACTCCGCAGACAGTGTGGTCGAAAGATATGTTTCCGACATATGTATCACTCTCGACGAGATGTCCCATATCTACAATCGTACGCTGGTGGCTCTGTTCCGGCAGAACACCCGTGTGTTGCGTGACATGTCGCGCCGCTCGGCGAAACTGTGCCGCGAGTCGGAGACACGCCGCCGTGCCGGCGTCGCCCTGCGCAGCAGCGGTGCCGACGACATGGGGGCATGGCTCTTCGGCACGCGCGCCACGGTATATCTGACGGAGGTGTGCGAGGCCCTTGAACGTATCGTGCGGCCGGCATGCGAGCATGTGGAGCGCGGTGCCGGAGCCTTTTCCAAGGAGCAGACGATAGCCCTTATGCGTATGAACGACGCCGTTGATGCCATGATCCACAAGGTTACTGCGGCTTTGTGGAAGGACAATGCCGCGGAGGGCGTGTCAGAGGTGCGGCGCCAGCGGAACGAGGTGCTGGATTTCGTGCGCGAGTGTATACGAGAGCAGATCATGCGCGGCGGCGATGAGGAGAACACGGGTACCGACCTGCTGTTCCTGACGCTGTTGGGCGAGACGAAGACGCTGACGCTGCGCATGTCCAACCTGCTCAAGATAAAGAGCTACAGCCTTCAGTCCGCCGATGGGGAGTGACGGCTTGTGCGTGGCCGTTCCGGCAGCATGCCGGCCGACGGGAAAGAGGCGTATGCAGGATTTGAAATAATATATAATTTGAATATATGGAAATAGTTTACTTCGGAATCATCGTCTTTCTTTTTATTTTGGCCGTGTTCGACCTGATGGTGGGTGTGAGCAACGATGCCGTAAACTTTCTCGGCCCGGCCATCGGGGCTAAGGCCGCAAACGTAAAATATATCTTCGCCGTGGCGGCTGTGGGCGTGATGTTCGGTGCGGCCGTTAGTAACGGAATGATGGAGATCGCGCGTAACGGCATCTTCAGCCCCGAACACTACTACTTTCAGGAGGTGATATGCATATGCATGGCGGTAATGGTGACTGACGTGATCATACTCGACGTATTCAACTCGCTGGGCCTGCCGACCTCGACCACCGTCTCTATGGTATTCGAGCTGTTGGGCGGCGCATTCGCCATAGCCATAGTGAAAATCCTGACCTCGGCGGACGATGCGCTTACTTTCGGCATGCTGCTCAATACGGACAAGGCGCTGTCGGTGATCCTCGGCATATTCCTTTCTGTCGCTGTGGCCTTCTTCTTCGGTTCGGTGGTGCAGTGGATCGTACGCCTGATCTTCACGTTCGACTATCACCGTCATCTGAAGTGGAGCATCGGCCTCTTCGGCGGCATCGCCGCTACGGCCATCATATACTTCATGCTCATAAAGGGTATGAAGGAGTCTTCGCTCATGACCGACGACATGAAGGCTTGGCTGCACGAGAATGCGAGCATGCTTATGGTGGGCTGTCTGGTAGGCTTCACGGTGCTGATGCAGGTTCTGCATTGGCTGCGGGTGAATGTCTTCAGGGTTATCGTCGTGCTGGGCACCTTCGCGCTGGCGATGGCATTCGCCGGAAACGATCTGGTGAACTTCATAGGCGTGCCTTTGGCCGGATACTCTTCATACGTCGACTATATGGCCAACGGCGCCGGCAGCGACACCTTCCTCATGGAATCGCTGAACGCCCCTGCCAAGACGCCGTTCATCTTCCTCTTCTGTGCGGGCGTAATCATGATAATATCTCTCTATACCTCGAAGAAGGCGCGTAATGTGATCAAGACCTCGGTCGACCTGTCGCGTCAGGCCGCAGGAGAGGAGATGTTCGGTTCGTCGGGTGTGGCGCGCAGCATCGTGCGTACCTCGATGTCGGTAGCCACCTTCGTCACCAACGTGACTCCGGCACCCGTGAAGAGGTGGATTAACTCCCGTTTCGATTCCGACAAGGCGGTGATCACCGACGGCGCGGCGTTCGATATGGTGAGGGCGTCGGTGCAGTTGCTGCTGGCGAGCCTGCTCATAGCGCTTGGCACGTCGCTCAAGCTCCCCCTGTCGACGACCTATGTGACCTTCATGGTGGCAATGGGTACGTCGCTGGCCGACCGTGCGTGGGGCCGCGAGAGCGCCGTTTTCCGCATAACGGGTGTATTGTCCGTCATCGGCGGTTGGTTCATCACCGCGGGCGCGGCCTTTACGGCCTGCTTCTTCGTGGCGCTGCTGATGTATTACGGCGGAGTGCCTGTGATGGTGGTATCGATGGGTGTGGTCGTCTTCATGCTCTTGCGCAGCAACGTGCTTTTCAACCGTAAAAAGGAGACCGAGAGCGAGGATACGCTCTTTGCCGAGATCGTTAACGCGAAGGATACTGCGGGCGTGTGGCCCATGGTCAAGGAGCATGTGTGCCGCAGTTCGGTAGGGATGCTGAACTACTCGTCGGAGGAGTACCGCCGCATAACGGACGCCTTCATTGCGGAGGACCACCGCGCCTTCCAGCGTATAGCCCGTGAGATAAACGACCGTAAGAAACTGCTTCGCCAGACCCATCGCAAGGAGACGATATGCATACGCCGTGTCGATAGCCGCACGGCCATCGAGAAGACCACATGGTTCCACCTGCAGAGCAACGCGCAGGAGCAGATGCACTATATCATCAAACGCCTGTGCGACATGTGCCGCGAGCACGTGGACAACAACTTCTCACCCCTGCCCGCGGCATGCGCCGAAGAGCTGGTCCCCGTACGCAACAAGGTGTGCTCGCTTATAGCCGAGGGCGCCGCCGTCCTCGAAAACGGCAGCGAGGGCATTGCCCGCCTTGTCGAGCGGAGCGACGAGGTGAAGCAGCGTCTGGATGCGCTGTACAATACTCAGGTCAAGCGTATAAACGAGGACAGCGAGAACCTGACGGTTTCGTTGGTCTATCTGAACATACTTCAGGAGTCGTCGGAGATGCTCTCGTCGCTCGACCGCATGATCTATTACAGCGAGCGTTTCCGTTGTTGACGTCCGCATCGTAACAGTCCTGTATCGGCGGTCGGAGTGTTTCGGCCGCCGATATTCCGTTGGACATGGTTCGGGCCCGTCCGACCGCGGCGCGCAGATGCCAATTCCCAAAACGCTATCCCCGTTTGCCCTGTACCTGACTTTTATTATATTTGTAGGCGAGATCCGGTATGCCTGTAAACAAACCTGTATATTCATGAAGAGACTTTTTCTGTTGCTGGCCCTCATGGCGATGTGTGCCGTGCCGGCCGTCGCCGCCCGAGATAAGGGTCAGGCGGTGATTTTCGAGACCGATATGGGGAACGACATCGACGATGCGATGGCGCTCGACCTGCTGTTGAAGAAGCACGAGCAGGGCGTGATCGACCTGCTCGGAGTGAGCGTGCACAAGAACAACCCCTGCGCCGCCGAGTTTATCGACATAATGCGCCGCTGGTATGGACATCCCCATATCCCGATCGGGGTGGCCGGCGTCACCGTGGCCGAATGCGACGACTATGCCACGCGCGTATGCCGTATGACGGACTCGCGCGGCAACCCTCTCTTTGCGCGGTCGAAGCGGCCGAAGTACGAGCCGGCGGTGGAGATGTACCGCCGTCTTCTGGCGGCACAGCCCGACGGGTCGGTGGTGATCGTCAGCGTAGGGTTCTCGACGACGATCGCCGCGCTCCTGAAGAGCGGTCCCGACCGTTATTCCGACCTCGCGGGGCGAGAGCTGGTGGCACGGAAGGTCAAGTTTTTCTCGGTCATGGGCGGCGAGTTCGAGATGGAGGACTATACCGAGTACAATATCGTGAACGACGTGCCGGCGGCGCAATACTTCTTCGACAACACGCCCGTTCCCGTCGTGTTGACCCCCTTCACGCTCGGCACGCGGGTGCAGTATCCGGGCCGCAGTATCGAGGAGGACTTCGGCTGGACGGACGCGCATCCCATGGCCGAGGCATACAAGGCATACTCGGCCATGCCGTACGACCGTCCTACATGGGATGTGATAGCATGTCTCTACCTGTTTGACGGCACCGAGGGATGTTTCTCCCTGAGCGGCCGCGGCGAGGTGCGCGTGACGGACAAGGGGGTGACGCTGTTTACCCCTGCGGCCGATGGCCGCTTCCGTGTGATCGAGGCTACGGAAGGGCAGTGCCGCCGCATCCTCGACTATTTCCTTCGCGAACTTCCCGCCCCGCCTCGCCGGTATGCCAGATAGGGGCGTGTATGAATGCGTGCGGTATCCGGCGGGATGCCGCACGTTTGTTTTCGTATGCGGTATTCCATGGAGGAAAAGCGTTCCGTGGTGTTTTTTGCGGTTAAAATGTCGTTACGCCCTTGCCCGAGAGAAAATTTGTACTATCTTTGCAGCGTCGTCAAAATAATCGTTCGATTATTTTACAATCAGCGAATTATAAATAAACGGAATTTTTCTATATGCAAGATTTAAGTGCGCTCAACGGGAAGACCATAGCGGAACTGCGCGAAATAGGCAAAGTTTTGGGTATAACCGATTCATCATTGAAAAAGAAAGAGCTTATCGCCCGTATAGCCGAGACGGCCGCTGCTGCGTCCGATGACGCGGTCGCCGCGCCGTCGGATACTGCGGACGGCATGCAGGATACCGAGGCGAAGACGCAGCGCAAGCGTGGCCGCCGTCCCCGCATGAACAGCGTCCGTATCGAGGAGAACAAGCCTGCGGGCGAAGGTTCGCCGGAACGTGTGCGCATTGTCGTACCCGAGAGTCCGGTCGCGGCCGCCGAGGAGCGTATTGCGGCGGAGGCCGTGCAGCCGCAGCAGGCGCCTGCGCCTGCGGAAGCGGCAGAGGCGCCAAGGAAACGCGGCCGCAAGCCCAAGGCCGTGAAGGAGGCCGAGGAGAGTGCCGCGGCAGCAGCCGAGGAGGGTGCCCATGCGGCAGAGCCTCGTACGGCGCCGCAGCACCCGCATGTGACGGGCCATGCCGTCGAGGAGGCGGGCCGAGATGTCAAGGAAAAAGAGTATTTCGCCGGTGAGATCATCGGCGAGGGTGTGCTGGAGGTTATGCCCGACGGATACGGGTTCCTCCGTTCGGCCGACTACAACTATCTCAACTCGCCCGACGACATATACGTTTCGCCGTCGCAGATCAAGCTCTTCGGACTGAAGCCTGGCGATACCATCAGCGGTGCGATACACCCGCCGAAGGAGGGCGAGAAGTATTTTCCGCTGATACGTGTCAACGAGATAAACGGCCTTGCCCCCGAGTACATACGCGACCGTGTGCAGTTCGAGTATATGACGCCGCTGTTCCCGAGTGAGAAGTTCAACCTTACGGGTAAAGGCCATAACAACCTGTCGAACCGTGTGGTAGACCTCTTCTCGCCCATAGGCAAGGGCCAGCGCGGCCTTATCGTGGCGCAGCCCAAGACGGGTAAGACCATGTTGCTGCAGTCGATAGCAAACGCCATAGCGGACAACCATCCCGAGGTGTACATGATCGTGCTGCTGATAGACGAGCGCCCCGAGGAGGTGACCGAGATGGCGCGCAACGTCAAGGCCGAGGTCGTGGCCTCGACATTCGACGAGCAGGCGTCGCGCCATGTGAAGGTTGCGGAGATGGTCCTCGAGAAGGCCAAGCGTATGGTCGAGTGCGGCCACGACGTGGTGATATTCCTCGACTCGATAACACGCCTTGCGCGTGCCTACAACTCGGTGCAGCCCGCTTCGGGCAAGGTGCTCTCGGGCGGTGTCGACGCCAACGCGCTGCACAAGCCCAAGCGTTTCTTCGGCGCGGCGCGCAACACCGAGGAGAAGGGCTCGCTCACGATCATAGCAACCGCGCTGATCGACACCGGCTCGAAGATGGACGAGGTGATCTTCGAGGAGTTCAAGGGTACGGGCAACATGGAGTTGCAGCTGGACCGCCGCCTCTCGAACAAGAGGGTGTATCCCGCCGTGGATGTCATATCGTCGGGTACGCGCCGCGAGGACCTGCTGCTCACGCCCGAGGTGATGAACCGCACGTGGGTGCTGCGCAAGTATTTCTCGGAGATGACCACGGTCGAGGCGATGGAGTTCCTGCAGAAGCAGATGTCGCTCACGGAGACCAACGAGGAGTTCCTCGCCACGATGAACCAATAGCGGCGAACCCAAAAAACGAATACGATGAAGAGACTTGTTTTGTGTGCCCTTGTAGCGCTGTGCGCCGTGCCGGATGCTTTCGGCTGGGGGCAGAAGGGACACGACGTTGTGGCCTACGTGGCCGAGTGCCATCTGTCGCGGCGTGCGGCCAAGCGAATAACCAAGGCGCTGGACGGACATTCGCCCGTATACTATGCCAACTGGATGGACAACGCGAGCCACACGCCCGAATATGCCTATACGAGTACGTGGCACTATGCCAACGTCGACGAGGGATATACCTATGAGACGATGCCCCGCAACGAAAACGGGGATGTCATAACGGCCCTGAACGACATCATCGCGCGCCTGCGCCGCGGCGGTCTCTCGCACGAGGAGGAGAATACGGCGCTGCGTATGCTCATACACCTTATGGGCGACCTGCACTGCCCGATGCATGCGGGCCACAAGAGCGATCTGGGCGGCAATACGGTCGAGGTGCTCTATTTCGGCCGGCCGACAAAGCTCCACACGATATGGGACACCGATCTGGTGGAGTCGGCGCACAAGTGGGGCTATACGGAGTGGCGGCAGCAGATCGACCGCCTGCCCGAGGCCGAGCGCGAGGCGCTGTGCGAAGGCTCCATAGAGGAATGGTTCGCCGAGACGGCCGAGATCTGCGGCCGCGTATATGAGGAAATCCCTGCGGGTACGAAGATTTCGTACGACGAGGTGGCGCGCTATACGCCCGTCATCGAAGAGCAGCTGCTCAAGGGCGGCCTGCGCCTTGCGGCGATACTCAACAGCATATATTGACACGGTGCGGGCGGACGGCCCGAACCTCTACGATATGAAACGACGGAATGCGTTTGCCGTAAGGTTGCGCATTCCGTCGTCTGTTGTTGTATGTCCGTGCGGGGCTGTCCGCCTCTTGGGCTGGATGTGACGTACGGGTTTGCAGCGGACACGTGTGTCGGGGACGGGGCGGTCACTCCCCGAAAATGCTCTCGGTCGAGGGGTGTATCTTGCGGATGGTGCCGTCGGCATTGTATTCCAACGGTTCCATGCATACCGAGCGGCTGTAGCTTGTGCCGTCGGGCAGGCCGCCGTTGTGGGTGAAGAAATACCACTTGCCACGGTACTCCACTATCGATGGGTGGGTGGTGTTGCTGTTGCCAGCGATCTCGGATATGATGCCCTTGTACTCGTATGGGCCGTCCACGCGGTCCGCCATGGCGTAGGCTATCTTCTCGGGCCATCCTGCGGCGTAGGTGAGGTAGTATTTGCCGTTGTACTTGTGTACCCACGGTGCCTCGGTGAAATCGAACCCTTCGCGGTCGATGCGCTTGATGCGGCCCTCGATCTCGGTCATGTTATCCTTGAGGCGGGCGCAGTAGCATATCTTGTTGCCCCAGAATATCCAAGCCTGCCCGTCGTCGTCGATGAAGACCGCGGGGTCGATGCATACCCACGAGTGCGTGGCGTCGAAGCAGTCCTCGTTCGTAAGCAGCGGGCGTCCTATGGCGTCGCGGTAGGGCCCTTCGGGCCGGTCGGCCACGGCCACGCCTATGCCCGAACCGTTGGTGCTGATGTAGTAGTAGTATTTGCCGTTCCGCTCGACCGCGTGCGCCGCATATGCCGCCCCCGTCCGGTCCCATGCGAAGTCGGCCACGCGCAGCGGTGTCGGGTACTCCGTCCAGTTGACCATGTCGGTGGTCGAGAAGACGCACCAGTCCTTGAGTTTGTATCCGCCTTGGTTGCCTTCGTAGTCATGCCCCGTGAAGAGCCACAGCGTGTCGCGCGAGACCATCGCCGCAGGGTCGGCCGTGTGCTTGTGCGTTATGATGGGGTTGCCCGTGGCTTGGAAGTCGTATTTTCCCCAACGCTGCTGCAGGGCGTCCAGCTCCTGCTGCGTGAGTGATATGACACTGCCGTGGCGGGGATGGAAATCCTTGTTGAAGGGTCGGGGTATCGAGTCGAAACGGTAGAGGTCGTCGCTTGTCTGGTACTCGTAGCGGCCCGACGTGTAGAGGTCGTACATCAGCACGTAGCGCTCCTCGCCGTTGAGCTTGAATATGCTCGACCCCTCGACGGGCGTCTTGCCGGCGTAGGCGTCCAGATAGACGAAGTCCTCCGTCCACGGGCCGTGCAGCGATGCCGAGGTGGCCTGCTGTATGCCGTTCTTCACCTCGCGCCCCGCGCTGTCCTTGGTGTTGCCCTTGTAGAAGAGGTGCCACGTGCCGTCCTTATAGATGATGTCGTTGTCGATGGAGCCGTACTTGGCGCTGAAGAGCACCTGCGGCTCGCCCTCGAAGCCGCTGAAGTCGGCATTGGCGTATGCATAGTAGGTGACGAGGCCGCCCTTCTCCTTGCGGTTGAGGGTGAAGTAGACCATGTATTTTCCTGCTTCGGGGTCGAAGACGGTCTGCGGCGCCCATACCCAGTGTGCGTCGCCGAAGTTTTCGGGGTATGTCTCTGCGAGGTCGATGTACGAGTGTGTCCAATGTATGAGGTCCTCCGAGCGCAGCATCACGATGCCCGGGTTCTCGTCCCAGCCGTACTTTACGGTGAACATGTCGGTGGCGACCATATAGAACGATCTGCCGTCCTCGCCCCGCAGGATGTGGGGGTCGCGTATGCCGCCGCTTTTGGATATGGTGTCGGAGGCGATTACGGGGCGGTTGCCGTTCAGTGCTGTCCAGTTGACGGCGTCGGTACTGACGGCGAAACGCAGCTGCTCCT
>CASFQF010000076.1 GCA_949296635.1 uncultured Alistipes sp.
CTACGGCGTATCGTTCGACAGCGACCGCGACGCATGGCTCAAGGCCGTGGCCGACAAGAAGATGGAGTGGGTGCACGTAAGCGATGTCAAGGGATGGGACAATCAGGCCCGCCGCGACTATGTCGTAAACAGCATTCCGGCCAACTTCCTCGTCGACTGCTCGACGGGCAAGATCGTGGCTTATGCGCTGCGCGGCGACGCCCTGCAGCGGAAGATCGCCGAGCTGCTCGACTAAAGCACGCGGATCGGCAATACTACCGGCCAACGGCAGCACGCCCCCGCGGCGTGTTGTCGTTTTTTTACGGGAAATGGTTATTTTTGCATCAGTCAATCATACGTCGCAATGGGCAACAACGATACATACCGAATCATGGGCATCGACCCGGGGACCAACTACATGGGCTACGGCGTCATCGAGGTCGAGGGTCCGACGATACGCTCGGTGGTGATGGGCGACATTAACATGCACCGCATGGGGGACCCCTACGACAAGCTGCGATATATCTTCGAGCGTGTCGGGTCCCTAATCGAACAGTATGCGCCGCGTGAGGTGGCGCTCGAGTCGCCCTTCTTCGGCGCCAACGTGCAGAGCATGCTCAAATTGGGCCGAGCACAGGGCGTGGCGATGGCCGCGGCGCTGAGCCGCGGCAGGCAGGTGTTCGAATACGCCCCCACACGCATCAAGCAGGCCATAACGGGACGCGGCGCCGCCTCGAAGGAGCAGGTGGCGGCAATCGTGCGCCATACGCTCCGCATAGACTACATGCCGCGGCGTCTCGACGCCACGGACGGCATGGCCGTGGCCCTGTGCCACTACTACGCCACAGCTTCGCCCATCGCCCGCGCCATGGGCGAGGAGCGGGTCAAGGGCCTCGGCGGCCGCAAGAAGGCCGTGAAGGGCTCCTCGACGTGGGAGGCCTTCATCCGCAGCCACCCCGAGCGCGAGGCCAAGTGACGCACGGCGGCAGCTATCGGGACGGGACCATAACGATATGGTCCCGTCCTGTCGTTCACCCTCCCCCACGCCGCCGCAACGGCCGTGCTGTCCGCCGAGCCAACGAGCTGCCGAGCCAACCCGCACGCCGGAGTTCCCACGGAGACACTGCCTGACAAATGATGCCGCCGAGATAAAAAAAGCGACAAGAGGAAAGCTATTTAACCAAAAATTAGTATTTTTGAAAGATCAAACACCCGAATACAAAAATCACACGATATGAGCGATACGAAGTACACCCTGCGCGAAGTTACGGACAAGCAACTCGAACGCGAATTCATCGACCTGCCCAAGCGGCTCTACAAAGGCAACCCGTATTGGGTATGCCCCCTCGACGACGACATCCTCGCTGTCTTCGACAAGTCGAAGAACAAGCTCTACAACGACGGCGAGGCCATCCGCTGGATAGCATACGACCGCAACGGCGAGGTGGTGGGACGTATAGCCGCCTTCTACGACAACGAGCACGCCTACTCGTACGAGCAGCCCACGGGCGGATGCGGCTTCTTCGAGGCCATAAACGATCAGGAGCTGGCCAACCAGCTCTTCGATGCGGCGCGCCTGTGGCTCGTGAGCCGCGGCATGGAGGCAATGGACGGTCCCGTGAACTTCGGCCCGCGCGACTCGTGGTGGGGCCTGCTGGTCGAGGGATACGAGTTCCAGCCCCTCTATGCCAACCCCTACAACCCGCCATACTATAAGGAGCTCTTCGAGAACTACGGTTTCCAGAACTACTTCAACCAGAACACCTACGTGTGGCGCATATATGACGACGACATCAACCAGCTGGTGCACGAGCGCGCCAAGCGCGTGATGTCGACCCCCGGCTACAGCTTCGCACACATCAACATCAAGGATCTGGAGAGCGTGGCCGAGAACTTCCGCATCATATACAACAAGGCGTGGTCGCTCTTCACGGGCGTGCAGCCCATGCCCAAGGAGGAGGCGCAGAACATAATGAAGATGCTGCGGCCCATCGTCGACCCCAACATCATCTTCTTCGCCTACTTCAACAACGAACCCATCGGCTTCTTCATCATGGTGCCCGACCTGAACCGCCTCATCGGCAAGTTCAACGGCAAACTCAACCTGTGGAACAAGATACGCCTGATGTGGGACCTCAAGGTGCGCAAGAAGTGCGACCGCATCTTCGGCATCATCTTCGCCGTGACACCCGAGTTCCAAGGCAAGGGCGTCGAGTCGGGCATGATACAGTATATCTACGAGTCGTACATACGCACCGACCGCAACCGCTACAAGACGGTCGAGTTCGCATGGATCGGCGACTTCAATCCCGTGATGAACCGCATGATCCAGACCTATGTCTGCGCCACGCGCCATAAGATGCACACCACCTACCGTTACCTGTTCGACCGTACGAAGGAGTTCACCCGCTGCCCGCGCCTCGGCATCAAGCGCAACGAGAAGTAACGGCCGCACGCCATTGCGACAACAGACCACCGAAACAAATACGACCATAAAGATGAAAACCACAGCTTTCACCAAGTACCACATCGCGAACGGCGCCAAGATGGCCGAGTTCGCGGGATACAACATGCCCATCGAGTTCACGGGCATAAACGACGAGCACATGACCGTGCGCGAGAAGGCCGGCGTCTTCGACGTGAGCCACATGGGAGAGATATGGGTCAAGGGCGCCAAGGCTCTGGACCTGTTGCAGCACATAACGTCGAACGACGTGGCGAAGCTCTACGACGGCAAGGTGCAGTACTCTACCATGCCCAACGGCCGCGGCGGCATCGTCGACGACGTGCTGGTATACCGTTTCAGCCCCGAGAAGTACATGCTGTGCGTCAACGCCGCCAACGTCGAGAAGGACTGGCAGCATATCTGCGCCGAAGCCAAGGCCTTCGGCATGGAGGCGGGCCGCGAATTGGAGAACGCCTCGGACAACATCGCCCAGCTGGCGGTGCAGGGGCCCCTCGCCATGAAGATCGTACAGAAGCTCTGCGACGAGCCGGTCGAGGATATGGCCTACTATACCTTCAAGCAGACGCGCGTGGCGGGCTGCGACGCAATCCTCTCGGCAACGGGTTACACCGGCTCGAGCGGCTGCGAGATATACATGTACAACAGCGACGCCGACACCGTATGGGAGGCCCTGTGGAAGGCCGGCGAAGAGTACGGTCTCAAGAACATAGGCCTCGGTGCGCGCGACACGCTCCGCCTCGAAAAGGGTTTTGCCCTCTACGGCAACGACATTGACGACACCACCTCGCCCATAGAGGCGGGTCTGGGCTGGGTCACCAAGTTCGCCGAGGGCAAGGATTTTATCGACCGTGACCTGCTCGCACGGCAGAAAGCCGAGGGTGTCGGCCGCAAACTCGTGGGCTTCAAGATGATCGACCGCGGCGTACCCCGCCACGGCTACAAACTCGCCAACCTCGATGGCGAAGAGATCGGACACGTCACGTCGGGGACGATGTCGCCGATGCTCCATACGGGCATAGGTCTTGGATATGTCAAGAGCGAATACGCCGCCGTGGGCACCGTCATCGCCGTAGTGATACGCGACCGTCTCATCAAGGCCGAGGTGGTCAAATATCCCTTCGTATAACAGTGTCGTTTGACCTTTATCCTTATATTCGCCGCCCCTAAAAAAGGGACGGCGATTTTTTATTCCGATAATTTTTACACTTTTGGGAGGCAACCGATCTTTTCTTCCCAAAAGATTAATTGCAACTTTTGGTGGCAACCGGTTTTTTCTTCCCAAAAGATTCGTTGCAACTTTTGGTGGCAAAAGGTCTTCTCACCCAAAAGATTCGTTGCAACTTTTGGTGGCAAAAGTTGCGCAAAACCATCCGCAAGGCGTTCTCGCGGGGCGTCGCGCCGCGCCGGCGGAATCGGACGCAGAGCGCTTTTACTCCGTGAAAAGGTCTCCGATTCTCTTCGCCGCCACGGCCCTCCGCCTCCCTCCGCTGCGAACGCAATGCGGATCCGTTGCAAAACGCTTTGCGTTTTTGAGGTAGTTATTTTTAGAGATTATTTAGGGCGACCATTTCCGCCCGAAGGGAAACCCGCATTGCAAACAATTTTCGGGGAATGGGTAGGCATGTCATCTCGGGAGGTCTTTTGTTGGGCGAAGCCAATACCGCATTGCAAACAATTTCGGGAAAAGTCGCGCGGCAGATTTCGCGTGAAAAACCGAAGACCTTTTCACGGAGTAAAAGTGCGAAGCATTCGGTTTAGCGAAACACGACAAGCGACCCGAAATTTTTGCCTTGTGGCAGTTTAACTGCGCTACGCTTGTTTTCCTCCTTCTTGCTCGGCATAGTCTGCAAGCAGCCTCTGCCCGCGCTTCGTGCGTCGGTTTTGGTGATACCTTTTTGCTGCAAAAAAGGTATCAAAAGCATTTTTATTTTGAAATAGACTTTTAGCAGCCCGAAAGGTGGCAAAAAATTCTCTTTCTTTTTCCTCGAAAAGATGGATTTATGCAACTTTTGGTGGCAAAAGTTGCGCAAAACCATCCGCATCGCGTTCTCGCGGGGCAGAGCGCCGCACCGGCGGAATCGGACGCAGAGCGCTTTTACTGCGTGAAAAGGTCTCCGATTCTCATCGCCGCCGCGGCCCTCCGCCTCCCTCCGCTGCGAACGCAATGCGGAAGCCTCGGTAAAACGCACAGCGTTTTTTATACATATATACAAAAAAACTCCCCGCCAACGGCAGGGAGCCTTTCGTATGATTCGACCGTTGCGGCGGAGAACCCGCCGCCGCGCGGATTATTTCTCGGAACGCATCACAACCTTGATCCGGTTGCCGTCGTCGAGGATCTTCTGCATGAAGGCCTTTACGTCATCGCCCGTGATCGAGCTGACGACAGCCTCATACTCCTTCTGATAGTCGAGACCGTAGTCGTAGTACTCGTCTATCATCTCGCGCCACCACGAGTTCTGCTCCATGAGCTTCTTGTAGTTCTTGAGCAGGTACTCGCGCGTCTTCTCCATATCGTCGGCAAGCGGGCCCTCGGCGGCGATCTTCTCCATCTCGGCGATGATGATCTCGCACAGCTCGTCGGCCATCTCGTCATTGGTATCGAAGACGATCTGCACGAGGTAGCTGCGCTCCGGCTCCGTTATCATACTGCCGCCGACCGACACACCGTAGGTGCCGCCCTTATCCTCACGGATAGACTTCAGGTAACGGTTGTCGAGCGCCTGCGTGAGGAAGCTCATCGTCATGATGTTCTTCATCGTATAGTCGCCATCGCCCGTGTAGAAGTACCCTACCGACACCTTCGGCTGCTCCATCTTAACGGTGATCTCCTCGTCGATCTCGCCTGCGGCGGTGCGCACGCCGTCATCGGTGAACTTGTTGGTCGGTTTCTTGGCCGCGGGCAGTGAACCGATATACTTTTCAACCAGAGGTTTCAGCGTCGCAGCGTCGATATTGCCTATGATGCGGAACGAGAAGTCAGCAGCATTCGAGAAGAGACGGCTGTGCGCCTCGGGCATCTGCTCCAGCTTGACCTTTTCGAGCAGCTCGGGCGTGATCTGCTGGCGGCGGAAGTTGTCGCCGTAGAGCGTCTTGACCAGTTTCTGCTGGAAGAGGAAGTCGGGATTCGTCAGCTGGTTGGCCAGCATGGTGTTGTAACGCTTCATCAGCGTGGCGAAGTCATCCTCGTTGAAACGCGGCGCCGTAAACTGCAGGTACACGAGTTGCAGCATGGTCTCCACGTCCTTTACCGACGACGAGCCCGATACGCCGTGCTTGTAGGTGCTTACTGCCGTTCCGGCCGATGCCACCTTGCCCGAGAGCTGCTTGCTCAGGTCCGAAGCCGAGAACTTCGATATACCCGACATGCTCATCACCGACGGCAGCATGGATGCCGAATAGAACATATCATTGTCGAAAAGGGCACTGCCGCCGTACGACTCTGCCGAGAGCGACACACGGTCGGCCTCATAGGGGGTCTGCTTGAAGATCACCTTGATGCCGTTCTTCAGCGTCCACTCCGTCGTGCCCAGCACCTCGTTCACCTTCTCCTTCTTTACGGGCGAGCCCTTCAGCTCGACATCCTCGCCGATAAGCGGCTCCTTGACCGTGTTGTCCTCGAAAGGCTCAACCTCGGCCTCGACGGCAGCCTTCAACGCACCGACGATCTCCTCCTCGGTGGGAGCCGCAAGGCCCTCCTTCTCGGGCTGGCGCACCAGCACGACGAGGTTTTCCAGAGGCTTGTAGAGGTTCTGGACGGTCTGGTTGATGGTGTTCAGGTCGATCATCTCGATGAGCTGCTTGTCGAGCTCATACTCCGTCTCCGCATCGGGAATCGGGTCGCCGAGACGGAAGTTGTCGATGCAGGCCTGTGCAAACGACGAGTGCTTACGGTCCTCGCGGCTGTTATACTTACGCTCCACCATCGAGAGCAGCTCGCTCTTGGCACGCTCGTACTCGCCCGCCGTGAAACCGTAACGGCGCATGCGCTCCATCTCGGTGAGCAGCGCCTTGTAGCCCTCCATCAGCTTGCCGTCGGCCGTCTGGACATAACCGCCCGTCACGTCCAGCGTCGGGCAGATGCCGAAGCTGCCGAGCGGGTCGAACGACGCCCCGATGAAGGGCGCGTCGGGCTTGCGGGCGATGTCGCTCAGACGCTCGTTCATCATCAGCGATATGTAGCTCGAAATATCGACCACGAGGTTTGCCATCACCGTACCGCGGTACTGCTTGGGCATGGCCTCCTGCTTGTAGATAAGCTGCATGTAGGTACCCTGCATCTCGGGGTCGGTGAAGACGCTCACGATGGGCTCCGCGTTGTCGGGGATGCGTATCACCTCCTTCTGCGCCGCATCGGCCGCAGGGGCGGGAATGTCGGCCATCAGGGTCTTGATCTTCTGCTCGACGGCATCCACGTCGATGTCGCCCACAACGACCACCGCCTGATAGTCGGGACGGTACCATTTGTCATAGAAGGCCTGCAGGTCGTCGTGCGAGAAGCTCTTCAGGCCGTCCAGATAACCGATCAGGTTGCGGTGCTCGTACTGCGTGCCGCGGCCCACGGCCTTGACCATGTCGATGGTCGAATGCCACGAAGCGCCGTCGCGCGTGCGCAGCTCCTCCATGATGACACCGCGCTCGGCGTCGATCTCCTCAGGCTCCAGCGCGATGAAGTGCGACCAGTCGTGCAGCACCAGCAGCGCCGAATCGATAACTCCCTCGCGCTGTACGGGCACGTCGGTCATGTAATACTGCGTGAGGTCCCACGAGGTGAAGGCGTTGAGGTTGGCGCCGAACTTGACGCCGATCTTCTCGAGATACTCCGTAAGGCCCTTCTTCGGGAAATTCTTGGTACCGTTGAAGGCCATGTGCTCGAGGAAGTGTGCCAGACCCTGCTGCGAGTCGTCCTCCTGTATGGCACCCACGTCGTGGACGATATAGAACTCGGCCATGCCCTTCGGTTTCTCGTTGTGGCGGATGTAGTAGGTCAGTCCGTTGGGCAGTTTGCCCGTGCGGATCTGTGCGTCGGCCTCGATCTGCTGCATGGGGTCCACCTGCGCAGCGGCCTGCTGCGCGCCCCAGCCCATGAATATCAAGGCCGTCAACAACAATAATCTTTTCATAAGTTATCCATAAAGGTTATACTGATGCCACAAATGTAGCAATAATTTGCCTTACGGCAATATTTTGCAAGCCATAGCTCAACTTACCCGCGTATCGACATCTCACGCACAAGGCGGTCGGCGCGGCGGCGCAGGCGGCGCATCACCGGCGTGAACATCAGCGCCAGCGCGGCCATGCCCGACACGGCCACCGACATGCCGAAGCCGTGGAGAAACTCCGCAACGGGACTGCCCGCGGCCAGCAGCGACGACACGATGAGCGACACGACGCTCAAGGCGGCGAACAGGCATAGCAAACGGCACAACACGCCGCCGGCGTATCCGCTCGCACGGTTTATCAACGACAATTGCGCACGGGTGTTGTCCGCGGTCTCGATCGGGCCCTCCGACGCGCGCCGCCGCAGGTATACCCACTCCTTGAAATGCGCAACCACCTCCACGCCGCAGTCGGAGAGGAACCGTTCGTAATCGTCCCTGTGCACCGCACCGCCCTCATCGGGCAGATCTATCTTGTATATGTACTCGCCCGGCTGTCCCTGCTCGAAACGGTAGACCAGACCGTTGGTCGAGACGAAATGCCACCCGCGGCGGCTCATCCCGTTAAGCCACCGCTCCTCGCGCTCGAAGTCGGCGATGGTGAAATAGTTGAAGCATCGTTTTGTTTTCATATCAGTTATGTTTTGCATGATTACCGATTCATTTGTCCTCCCCGCCGCCGAGAACCTCATAGCCGTTGGCCACCAGCTCGCGCAGGCGCTCCAGCTCGGCGCCGAGGACCCCGCGGCCCGCAGCCGTCATGCGGTACTCCTTCTTGCGGCCCCCGTCGGAATCCAGAGGCTCGATCCACCCCTTCTCGATCAGCCCCGACAGCGCCCCGTACATCGTGCCCGCCGATATGCGCAGGCGGCCGCGGCTCATCGCCTCCACGTGCTGCATGATGGCGTAGCCGTGGCGCGGCTCCACCAGCGACAGAAGAATGTAATATACGGCCTCGGTCAGCGCCGTAACAGTGTTTCCCATAATCAGTGTGGTTTTAGAGTTCAATACATCGCATACCGTTATATCGGATGTCGATACAAAAGTAGCCGATATATTTTTATCCGCAAATTTTTCCGGCAGTTTTTTTATTTTTTCTTTCCCGGGCCCGCAGACCGCATGAAAAGCACGCCCCGAAAAGAAAAAAATATCCGTTAAGTCGATTTTTTCGTCGCATTTCGCCCCAAAGGGAATTTTATTTACCGTTTTAATTAATAATTATAAGGAAAAATCGTTATATTTGTAAAAAGACAGTTTCCCTAAAACTTAACCGATTATGAACGTTAACAATGTAATGGCAGATCTCGAGCGCAAGCACCCGGGCGAAAACGAGTATCTGCAGGCAGTACGCGAGGTCCTCGAATCGATCGAGGAGGTCTACAACGAACACCCCGAATTCGAAAAGGCCAAGATCGTCGAGCGCATGGTCGAGCCCGACCGTATCATCACCTTCCGCGTCACATGGGTCGACGACAAGGGCGAGATCCAGACCAACATCGGCTACCGCGTTCAGTTCAACAGCGCGATAGGTCCCTACAAGGGCGGCCTGCGCTTCCACAGCGCCGTCAACCTCTCGATGCTCAAGTTCCTCGGTTTCGAACAGACCTTCAAGAACGCCCTCACCACCCTGCCCATGGGCGGCGCCAAGGGCGGCTCGGACTTCAGCCCCAAAGGCAAGTCGGATGCCGAGATCATGCGTTTCTGCCAAGCCTTCATGCTCGAACTGTGGAAGAACATCGGCCCCGACACCGACGTGCCGGCAGGCGACGTGGGCGTTGGTGGACGCGAGATAGGCTTCCTGTACGGCATGTACAAGAAGCTCGCCCGCGAATACAACACCGGCGTGCTCACAGGCAAGGGCATGACATGGGGCGGCTCGCTCGTGCGCCCCGAGGCGACGGGTTTCGGAGCCCTCTACTTCGTGCAGCACATGCTCCACAAGGCGGGCAAGTCGATCGAAGGCAAGACCGTAGCCATCTCGGGCTTCGGCAACGTGGCATGGGGCGCCGCGACAAAGGCCACGGAGCTGGGAGCCAAGGTGATCGCCATCTCGGGTCCCGACGGCGTGATACACAACCCCAACGGCATGACACCCGAGAAGATAGACTACATGCTCGAACTGCGCGCCTCGAACCGCGACATCGTGGCACCCTTCGCCGAGCGCTTCCCCGACGCGACGTTCGTCGCGGGCAAGAAGGCATGGAGCGTCAAGTGCGACATAGCCCTGCCGTGCGCCTTCCAGAACGAACTGACGGGTGACGACGCACGCGAACTGCTCGCAAACGGCACATGGTGCGCCGCCGAGGTCTCGAACATGGGCTGCACGCCCGAGGCCATCGCCGAGTTCCAGAAGGCGGGCATACTCTTCGCCCCGGGCAAGGCGGTCAATGCCGGAGGAGTCGCCACGTCGGGCCTCGAGATGACGCAGAACGCACAGCACCTCTCATGGTCGGCCGAGGAGGTGGACAAGAAACTCCACTACATCATGTCGCAGATACACGAGGCATGCGTCGCCTACGGCACCCAGCCCGACGGATATATCAACTACGTCAAGGGCGCCAACGTGGCGGGCTTCATGAAGGTGGCGCACGCCATGCTCGAACAGGGCATAATCTAACCGCCGCGCACCACGAGGCAGCACCATAGCAAGACTGCGGCTCGGAACCCGTTACGGGTTCCGAG
>CASFQF010000077.1 GCA_949296635.1 uncultured Alistipes sp.
TACCGCTGGGACGTGAGTTTCTCGTCACCCGTATCCGAACCCTTCTCCACGACGATGTACGATCTGCGCAACCTCTCGGAAAACGAGGAGCGGCGCATACGTTTCTTCTCGGGCCGTGTGACCTACAGCAGCCTTTTCGAGGTGCGCAAGCCCGTCGGGTGCGACCGTGTCGAGCTGGTCATGCGTGAGGCGGGGACGTCGGCGAAGGTGTGGATAAACGACCGGTATGTCGGGGGCGTGTGGGCGCGGCCTTACAGGCTCGATGTCACGGACGCCGTGCGCAACGGCATGAACAGCATACGTATCGAGACGGCCGGCACGTGGGTCAATGCCATCGTGGGCATGATGACCGCCCTGAGCGAGGGCCGCGCACCCGCCGCGGAGGAGGGGACGGCGGACGTGCAGACGGAGCGGGATTCACTGACGGACAAGGGGTGGCGCATGCCGCAGCTGCACTTCGTGGTGAACACCTACACGGAGCGTTCCGAGCTGCCCGTGTCGGGCATGACGTCGGGCGTGTCGCTCATCTATTACGGCAAGTGACGGTTGCGGCGGGAAAAGGAGTGCGGGGCGGTCTCACATGAGGCCGCCCCGCATTGCATCGGTCGAGGGAGTGTAGGCTACTCTTTGTAGAGCGAGCGGGCGATACCCATCTCCAGACCGCGCAGCTCGGCCAAGCCGCGCATGCGGCCGTAGCACGAGTACCCCGGGTTGGAGCGGCGGTTCAGGTCGTCGCACATCTGGTGGCCGTGGTCGGGACGCATCGGTATGCGCACCTTGCGGCGCTGCTGTATCTCCAGAAAGGCCTTCATCACCTCATACATCGGCACGTCGCCCTCGAGGTGGTTGTCCTCTTGGAAGTTGCCGTCGGCGTCGCGGCGCGTCGAACGCAGGTGTACGAATCCCACGCGGTCGCCGAACTCGCGCATCATGGCCGGCAGGTCGTTGTCGGCGCGTACGCCGAACGATCCCGTACAGAGGCAGAGGCCGTTCGAGGGGTTGGGGACAGCCTCGACGATGCGGCGGAAGTCTTCGGCCGTGGACATTATGCGTGGCAGGCCGAGGATCGGGTAGGGCGGGTCGTCGGGGTGTATGACCATCTCCGAGCCGCACTCATCCGCTACGGGGCACACCTCGCGCAGGAAGTATATCAGGTTCTGGCGGAGCCGCTCGGCATCTATGTCCTTGTACCGGTCGAGCGCCTCGCGGAACTGCTCCACGGTGAAGCTCTCCTCCGACCCGGGCAGGCCGGCGATCATGTTGCGCGTGAGGCGGTGGCGCTCCTCCTCGCTCATGGCGTCGTAGCGGGCGCGGGCGCGTGCCTTCTCCTCGCCGGTGTACTCCTTCTCGGCGGCGGGGCGCTTCAGTATATATAGGTCGAAGGCCATGAACGCCGCCCGCTCGAAACGCAGGGCGCGCGAGCCGTCCTCCACCTCGAACGCAAGGTCTGTGCGCGTCCAGTCGAGCACGGGCATGAAGTTGTATGTGATGCAGTGTATGCCGCACTCGGCAAGGTTGCGTATCGACTGCTTGTAGTTGTCTATGTAACGCTGGAAGTCGCCCGTCTGGGTCTTGATGTGTTCGTGCACGGGGACGCTCTCCACGACGCTCCACACGAGGCCGGCGTCGGCTATCGTCTTCTGCCGGCGGCGGATCTCATCCACGGTCCACACCTCGCCGTTGGGGATGTGGTGCAGGGCGTGTACTATGTCGGTGGCTCCGGCCTGTCGTATGTCGGAGAGCTTCACGGGGTCGTCGGGGCCGTACCAGCGCCACGACTGTTTGCAAAGATACATGTTCGGGTATCGTTTTATCGGTTATACATTATTGAGGTATGGCGCGCCGTCAGATCGAGAAGGCGTCGAACCCGCCGTCGATGACGGTGAGCGTACCGCTTACGAACTTCGAGGCGTCGGATGCCAGCCACTGCAGCGTGCCGAGCAGCTCCTCGGGCTCGCCGAAGCGGTTGAAGGGGGTGTGTGCCAGAATCGTATGCGAGCGTGGCGTGAGCGACCCGTCGGGGTTTGTGAGCAGGTCGCGGTTCTGGTTCGTGAGCAGGAAGCCCGGGGCTATGGCGTTCACGCGGAGCCCCTCGCCGAACTTGATGGCCAGCTCGCCGCACATGTACTTGGTCCAGTTCACGACGGCGGCCTTCGCCACGCCGTAGCCCGCCACGCGGGTGAGGGGCCGCAGCGCCGACTCCGAAGCGATGTTTATGATCGAGCCCTGCTTGCGCTCGGCCATGTCGCGGACGAATACCATCGTGGGGAGTATGGTGCCGAAGAGGTTGAGCTCGACGACCTTGCGCACGGCGTCGATGTCCAGATCGAATATCGTCTTCTCGGGGGGCACGGTCGCGGCCGCCATGTTGCCGCCGGCGCCGTTGATGAGCACGTCGATACGGCCGTATGCGGCGATGATGTCGCTGTAGTTGCTCTCGAGGACGGCCTTGTCGAGCACGTCGCACATGAGGTACATGGCTTCGCCGCCGTCGGCCTTGACTTCGGCGGCGAGTTTCTCGCCCTGCTCGCGTGCGCGGTCGAGGATTACGACCTTGGCACCCTGCTCGGCGAAGTGTTTCACCATGGAAGTTCCGAGTATACCGGCCGCGCCTGTGATGACGACGACCTTACCGTCGACGCTGAATAGATTTTTCATTTTCGTATAGTTTTAAATTGGTATGTTCCGATCCGCCGGCCGCAGTGGCGGCGCACTCTTACAAAGATATGCTATTCGCCGCGAAAATGCAATAGCGCGCCGCCGCCGCTGCAATAAAAAGATGTTGCGGGACATAATATTGTAATCCGAATGCTTTGTGTTTCCGAAATAAAAGAGTACCTTTATTGCGGATTTGTGCCTAAAATTCAACCTTTCGACATATTTACCTAATCAAAACTTATACCTATGGCTATTAACAGAAAGGACTTTCTAAAGACTCTGGGGGGCATGGCACTGTTCACCATCGTGCCGCGCCGCGTACTCGGAGGCCCGGGTCATGTCGCACCCAACGACCAGCTGACCAAGGGTATCATCGGAACAGGCGGCATCGGCCGTACCAGCTACCACTTCACCAGCGACGAGAAGTGCCGTCTGGTGGCGCTGTGCGATGTCGACAGCATCCATCTGGATCAGGCCCTCGAGCAGGCGAAGACGCAGCTGGGCGTGACCCCCAAGACCTACCATTTCTACCGCGACCTTATCAACGACCCCGACGTGGACGTGGTTCATATCGCCACGCCGCCGCACTGGCACGGCATCATGGCCGTCGAGGCTGCCAAGGCCGGCAAGGACATCTGGTGCGAGAAGCCCATGACGCGCACCATCGGCGAGGGCAAGCGCGTGATGGAGGCCGTGCGCCAGAACAACCGTATCTTCCGCCTCAACACGTGGTTCCGCTTCCAAGACACCTTCTACGGTCTGGGCACCACGGTCAAGCCCCTGAAGAAACTCGTCGACAGCGGCATGCTGGGCTGGCCCCTGAAGGTGACCATATCGGGCTATACGGGCTTCAACTGGAAGTTCTTCTGGGTAGGCAAGGAGAATCTCGTGCCGCAGCCCGTGCCCAAGAACCTCGACTACGACCTGTGGCTGGGCCCCGCCCCCTACAAGCCCTATAACGAGCACCGCACGCACCAGACCTTCCGCGGATACTGGGACTATGACGGCGGCGGTCTGGGCGATATGGGACAGCACTATATCGACCCCGTGCAGTACATTCTGGGCAAGGACAACACCTCGCCCGTGAAGGTCGAGGTGGACGCCCCGCAGCAGCACCCCGATGCCATCGGCACGTGGCGCAAGATCGTTTACACGTACGACGACGGCTGCCAGATCATCCTTCAGGGCGAGGACCACGGCGACCCCACGGCGCCCTACATCGAGGGCCCGAAGGGCAAGCTCTATCAGGGTTTCAACTGCACCATCCCCAACATCATGAACAAGCTGGCCGAACTGCCCGACCCCGAGCCGCAGAACACCGACTTCATCAAGTGCATCCACAACCGCGAGAAGTTCGCCCTGAACGAGATGAACGGGTTCCGCTCGGCCACGATCGTCAACATGGGACTGTGCGCCCTGCGCCTGAACCGCTCGCTGGAGTTCGACCCCGTGGCGTTGAAGTTCATCAACGACGATGCCGCCAACGCCCTGATCGACCAGCCGATGCGCGCACCGTGGAAAATCTGATGCCTAACACCTAAACCGAAAGAACAATGAAAAAACTATTCATATCGATACTCCTGCTGGCGATGATGCCCTTTGCGGCCGTCAACGCGCAGGATGCGCGCGGCCGTGTTACGTCGACCATCGTGGCCGACGCGCTGAACCAACTGCCGGCGGCCGATGCCGGCCTGTACAACCAGCTCATGGGGGAGATTGCCGCCACGGGCAGCGAGGGCGTGGAGATGATCGCCGGCATGCTGAAGCCCGCGGCCGAGGGTGTGAACAACTCGCCCATGGAGTACGCTTTGAACGGCGTGGCGTGGTACGTCACCGCCGAGGGTAACGGGGGCCTGCGCGACGCCGTGCGCGAGGGCCTGCGCAATGCCGCCGACAAATGCAGCGACGAGACCAACAAGGCGTTCCTGCTGACGGTGCTGGAGCGTTGCGCCACGGCCGAGGATGCCGGATACTTCGCCGCCCTGCTGGGTGACGACTATCAGGGCGACTTCGCGGCGCGTGCGCTTGCCGCACTGCCCGGAACGGAGGAGACGGTGCTGTCGCTGATGCAGGAGCAGAACGCCAACGGCCTGAGCCGTGCGCGTCTGGCACATATCGCCTCATACAAGGATATGGAGGGCGCCGAGGATATTCTGTTGGCATGGGCCGCCGAGGGCGGCGAGGATGCCGAGATGGTGGAGATCAACCGTGCGCTTGCATCGTGCGGCACCGCCAAGTCGGTTAAGGCGCTGGGTGCGGCTGCCAAGGCCGTGGACTACGCTTTCGAGGCGACGGATGCCTATTCGTCGTATGTGGCCCTGCTGACCAAGCTGGCGGAGACGGACCCCGCCGCCGCGCTGAAGGCCGCCAAGAAGCTGATGAAGGCGTCGCCCAAGGTGAACGTCCGTTCGGCCGGCCTTGAGATCGTGGCCCGTGTCGAGGGCGCGGGCGTACTGCCCACGCTGGAGAAGGCCGTGAAGGATGAAAACCGCGAGTACCGTGTGGGTGCGCTGCGTCTGGCCGATGACTATGCCGACGATGCCGTCTATGCACGTTTCGCCGCCATGATACCCTCGCTGGAGGGCGCGGCCAAGGCCGACGTGCTGAACTGGTTGGGCACGGCTCATGCCGCTTCGCAGATCGACGCCGTGGCTGCCGCCATGAATGACACGGATGCCGAGGTTGCGGCTTCGGCCGTGGCTGCCGCCAGCAAGATCGGCGGCGAGAAGGCCCTTGCCGCACTCGTGGCCAAGGCCGAGAGCCTGCAGGAGCCCGCAAGGGATGCCGACGAGGCTGTATGGGATGCTTACAGTGCCGAGTGGATGACTCTTTACAATGCCTTCATGTCGTTCAACGGCCGTGTGAACGATGCCGTTGTCGGGATGCTGGGCAAGGGCGGCGCCGCCAAGTCTGTCGCTATGGATTTGCTCAAGGAGCGCCGTATCCCCGAGGCTGCCGATGCCGTGCTGGCCATGGCCGAGGCGGGCGACGATGTTGCCAAGCTGATCCCCAATGTGGTTACGGAGAAGAACTTCGAGGCTCTGTGCGGTATGTATGAGAATTACAAGTGCGACTATGCCGCTGTCAACAAGTCGATTATCGACAAGCCTGTTGCCGAGCAGGTTGCCATGATCGAGGCCCGTATGAAGAAGGCCGGCGGCAAGGCCGACATGTACTATCCCGTGCTGGCCGCCACCGGTTCTTCGGATGTGATCCCGATGCTGGTCGAGGGTTACAAGGCAAACAAGAAGAGCGGCAATGTCTTTTTCGGCATGATGATGGTTGCCGACGATGCCATGTTACCTTATATGTATGAGATCGCAACGGAGAACGCCGATTTCCGCGAGGCGGCCCTGCAGCGTTACATAGATCTGACGCAGGCGTCGAAGAACCTCAATGCGCAGGTGAAGTATATGAACTACCGCAAGGTTTTGGAGATGAATCCCAAGTCGCACTACAAGAACCTGGCCCTGCGCGCCCTGTCGGCTACGCAGACCTATCAGGGCATGATGCTGGCGGCCGAGTATCTCGATGACGCCGAGACGGCGCAGGCTGCGGCGAACACGATCCTCGAGATCGCCACCAAGCACCCCGAGTTCTACAGCGCCGAGGTGAAGGCCCTGCTGGAGAAGGTGGGCGCTACGCTCAACGACTCGGATGCCGTCTACAAGCGCAAGGACATCGAGAAGTTCATATCTGAAAATACGGAGCGTGCTTCGCACTCGATCGTATCGAAGCTGACGCCCGAAGAGGAGGCCGAGGGCTTCGAGATGCTCTTCGACGGCGTGTCGATGGACAAGTGGCAGGGCAACCTTGACGCCTACCAGCCCATCGACGGCTACATGTACGTTACGGCCGCATACGGCACCACGGGCAACCTCTACAGCAAGAAGGAGTACAAGGACTTCGTTCTGCGCTTCGAGTTCTGCTTCGACCGCGCCGGCGTGAACAACGGCGTGGGCATCCGCGCCGAGATGGGCAAGGACGCCGCATACTACGGCATGGAGATCCAGATCCTCGACCACGACGACCCGATCTACGCCAACCTGCGCGAGTATCAGGTACACGGTTCGGTCTACGGCATCATCCCCGCCAAGCGTATCGTGTCGCCCGAGCTGGGGCAGTGGAACACCGAGGAGATCCGCGTACAGGGTGACCGCATCAAGGTTACGGTGAACGGCGAGGTTATCGTCGACGGCAATATCCGCACCGCCTGCAAGGGCCACAACGTGGCTCCCGACGGCAGCGACCACAACCCCTACACGGTGGATCACCTGAACCACCCGGGCCTCTTCAACAAGACGGGCTACATCGGTTTCCTCGGCCACGGCGAGGGTCTCAAGCTGCGCAACGTGCGCATCAAGGAGCTGTGACGGGCTTCTGCAAACCGGAACTTCCGCGGGCGGGCATCTTCGGGTGCCCGCCCGTTGTGTGTGCGGATGGCGGTTTAGGACGTCTTCGGGTGCCGCCCGTTGTGTGTACGGATGGCGGTTTAGGACATCTTCGGGGTGCCGTCCGTTGTGTGTACTGAGGGCGGTTGCGGACATCTTCGGGTGCCCGCCCGTTGTGTGTACGGATGGCGGTTTAGGGCATCTTCGGGTGCCCGCCCGTTATGTGTACGGAGGGCGGTTGCGGATTTCACGCGGGGACGGTTGCGTTGATACGGGGATTGGCGCTGCGGCCAGCCCCGAAAATGCCGTTGCCGGCGGCTTCGGGAGCGGCGGAGAGTACGATTTGTATATTTCGGGCGTTTTTTTGCGGCAAAAATTTGCAGAATAGTTTTTTTGCCCTATCTTTGTACCACAATCGAACGAGGTGGATTCATCTAAGGGTTAGGATACATGCCTCTCACGCATGACATAGGGGTTCGAATCCCCTATCCACTACGAAACCTGCTGCAAATCAGCAGGTTTTTTGTTTGTCGGGGCGGCCGGAGGCGGCGTTTCCCCGCCTGCGGCGGCCGCTGTTTCCGGCAGGCTTTTGCGGTGTGCGGGGCGTGCGGATTCGGGCGGCCTCTCTCTGCCGGCCTCTCTCCGGCGGCTGCCTGCTGCGGCGGGATCCTGCCATGACGCCTGCCGATTGCGGCGGGCCTTTTTTGCTTTGCCCCCATATTTACCCCCATTTTTCACACGATGCGAGACCCGGCGGTGTACCGTGGCAGGTGTATTATGCGGATACGGGAGGGGGCTTGCCGCCGTGCGTTATGCGGATTGCGGGTCGGCGCCGGCGGGGTTATTCCGCGGCCCTGCCCTTGCCCCACTTGGGGCGTATGTCGAGGAAGACCTCGAAGTTCATGCGGGGCATGGGGTGCGAGAGCACCGAACGGTACTCCTCGTTGAAGAGGTTGTTTATCTGCACCTTTACCGAGGTGTCGGCCCACCGCAGCGGGATGAGCCGTTCGAGCGACAGGTCGCTCATGTAGTAGGGCGTGAGGTAGCCCGTGATGGTGTTGTCGTTGCTCGACATGGTGTAGCGCTCCGAATAGTAGCACCAGCGGTAGACCAGCCGCCACGGGCCGCATGCGAGGCGTCCCGTGACCGACGACGAGTATTCGGGCACGTATACGAGCTGCTTGCCCACCGAACGGTCGGCGTCGCTGATCTTCTCGCCTTGGTTTATCGAGGGTGTCCATGCGAAGTTGCCGTCGAGGCCGAGGTTCCAGCGGCCGCTGATGCGCCAGCGCAGCGATCCCTTGAGCTCGGCGCCGTAGGCGTGTACGCGCTTTATGTTCTTGGGGGTCCAATAGCCTTTGGCGTTGGGCAGCCAGATGATCCAGTCGTCGATGTAGGAGTCGAATGCCGTGGCCGAGCCGCTTATCGAGAAGCGCTCGCCGTCGCCTGCGGCGGCCTCGACGCCGCCGTCGTATGAGAAGCCGTGCTCCTTCCTGAGGTCGGGGTTGCCGCCCGGCAGGAAGTAGAGGTCGTTGAGCGTCGGGAAGCGGTAGTTGCGCGAGACCGAGGCCTTGAGGACGACCTGCCCGCGCCGCGAGACGAGGTAGTCGACGAAGGCGGCGGGTATCACGGGCGAGAGGCCGCGGCCGTAGAGCTCCTCGCGCACGGCGGCCGAAATGCCGAGGCGCTCCGTCGGCCGCCACTTGGCCGAGACGTATGCCGAGAGCTCCATGCGGGCCTTGTCGTAGCCGACGACGGCAGAGCCGCCCTGCTGTGTGATGACGTTCTTGTCGGAGCTGACGACGAAGTGCTGGTGTGCCGTCAGGTCGGCTGTCAGGAGCCATTTGCGGCCGGCGTAGTATTCGCCCCCGAGGTGCCCGTAGATGGTGTTCACGCGGCTGCGCGAGCGTATCATCCGTGCCATGACGCCGTTGCCCAGATCGCGGCTGTAGTCGTATGCCAGCCATGAATTGACATATCCCGCCTTGGCCTCGATCTTGTATTTCGTGCGCACGCGGTCCCACGACACCACGCCGCGGAAGGTGTGCTCGCGCTGGAGGTTCTCGTAGTCGTCGTCGGCATAGCTGACGCTGAGCAGCGGCACGCCGCGCCGCGAGTTGACATACCACGCCGTGAGCCCGAGGCGGTCGCCGCGTCCCGTATTGTAATAGACCTCCTGAAGCAGGTGCAGGTCGCGGAAGGCGCCGTTGCGGTTGCGCTCGACGGGGTAGTATTGGCCGATGATGTTGTGGCCGTCGTCGTAGATGTTCTCCTTCTTGTCGCGGTTGACGTAGCGGAAGTCGTTGGGCGAGGATGAGTATACCGCGCGCGTCGACACCTGCCAGCGGTCGCTGCCGTAGGTGAGGCGCAGGTACTCGTCGAAGGTGGAGAACGACCCCGCCCCCTGTACGTACTGCAGGCCGAATCCCCGCTGCCGCGCCGGCTCGGTCGAGAGGACTATGGCGCCGCCGAGGCCGCCGCCCGTGACGTTGACAGAGGAGGTGCCGTGCAGCAGCGACGCTTCGTCGATGAAGTACGACGGTATCATCGAGAAGTCGGTCATGCCCAGCATGGGCGAGTTTATCTTCATGCCGTTCCATGTGACCTGCGTATGCGAGGGCGACGTGCCGCGGAACGATGCCGTCGAGAGGGTCGCGCGGCCGTACTGTTTGATGAAGACCGTGGAGTTGAAGGTGAGGGCGTCGGCCAGCGACATGGATATGTTGTCATGCAGCACGGCCGAGTCGAGGTGCGTGCGCTGGATGCCTATCTGCTTCATGGGGCGCGAGGCCGTGACCTCGACGCGCTCTATGTCGACGCTGTAGGCCGTGCGTTCGGTTTCTTGCGCCGCGGCGGCGGCAGGCAGCAGCGCGGCGGTTGTCAAGAGCAGTGTTCGAAGCAGGTCTCTCATGGCCGAAGGGGTTATTTCCAGCAGAAGGCGCCCGGGGTTATGCCCACGTAGAAGGAGTCTACGGGTTCCCCCGCGGCATTGTAGCGGTATATGATGCCGTTCTGCACGTAGTCGATGGCGTCGGCCACGTATACGTCCGAGGTGGCGGGATCGACCGTAAGCCCGTAGTATATGGTGCCGCGGCTCTCGATGAAGGGACGCACGGGAAGGCGGTCGTCCTCGACATCCATGCGCCATATGTCGCCGTTGATCCAGTACAGGGTGCTGCCCGTGCCGTCGATCTGTATCT